>CAMLNT010000159.1 GCA_946481425.1 uncultured Brevundimonas sp. | reverse complement strand
GCACCTGGGCCTCGAACTTGGTCAGGGTTTCGGCCACCGGCTTGAGCTGGGCCTGCAGCTGCTCGTTTGCCCGTTCGTCGCGCTGTCGGAACGTCAACTCCGCGCGTTGCAGCAGGTCGTTGGACGCCTTCTCCAGCGCCTCTGCCGACATGGCCTTGAAGGCCGTTCCGACCTGGCTTTGCGCCGCCTCGGCGGCTTCGGCCTTGGCCTCGGCGCGGATGGCGCGGTCCTGGGCCTCGCGCGCCTGTTCGATCAGACTGTCGGCGCGCCGCCGTTCCCGGTTTGCCTGCATGAGGCCGAAGCCGGCCGCCATCAGTCCGAGCAGCGCCAAGGCCGCGAGTACGATCGCCAAGAGGTCCATGTCCAATCCCTAAGAGGAGTCCCGCCATCCTCCAACCTGCGCAGACACTGCGCCAGGATCGGTCGTGTCAGCCGAACGTAAAGGCGTAGGCCGCAGCGCCCGGCTCGAGAAACTCGATGCGCAGCACACCCTCGCCCGGGTTCGGCAGGCGGATCAGCTGATAGAGCCTCTGGTCGGTGATCCGCCCTTCGCCGGACGGCGACACATCCAGACCCGACGCCTCTCCGGGCGGCTGGCCGTTGATGGTCACGCGGTAGCGGACCGGCTGGCCGGTCGTCGACGCCAGCACCAGATGCACATCCCGGCCCCGGAACCGGTAGACGATCGCGCCGCTGTCTCCTGTCAGGACCGCGCGCTGCGCCTCGCGCGTCCAGTCGCCTTCAAGCGCCCACTGATCCGGCGCCAGCCCCTCGGCCGAAGCGACCAGGTTCTCGCCCCGCTCCGTCCCCAGATAGGTCTCGGGAGAGCGGTCCGCGCCACTGTCGGCGGCCATGACGCCCTCAGCCTCCGCCCCGCCCGCAGGCGGCGGAAGGTCGGTGGCCCCGGCCTCCATCAGCAGGGTGCGGATGATGGCCTCCGAGCGCGCATACTCCCCCTCGCCGAAGCGGACGTGCCGCAGCCGCCCCTGGGCGTCGATGAAATAATGGGCCGGCCAGTAGCGGTTCTGATAGGCGCGCCACACGGCGAAATCGTTGTCCAGGGCCACCCGGTAGTCGATGCCGAGGTCCTCGACCGCCCGCCGCACATTGGCTGGATCACGCTCAAACGCGAACTCGGGCGCGTGCATGCCAATGACGACCAGGCCGTGGTCGCGGTACAGCCGGTCCCATTCGATGACGTGGGGCAGGGTCCTGAGGCAATTGATGCAGGAGTAGGTCCAGAAATCGATCAGCACGACGCGGCCGCGCAGGCTCTCGAGCGTCGCCGGCTCGCCTTGCAGCCACTCCGTCACCCCGGCGATCGGCGGCGCCGGTCCAAAGTCGCGGAAGTCCGAACTCTCGGCCTCCGGCTCGGTGTGGCCCATGCCGCCCATGCCCAGCAGGCCCTGCTCGAACCGCTCGGTCGAGGCCGCCGACACCCGGGCCAGCACACCCCGGTCCAGCCCGAGCGCGATGGCCACGACGCCGGCCAGAACCAGCGCGCCGAGCACCCGCCGAACGACCCGCTCGTGCTTCAGGTAGCCCTTCATCGCCTTGAGCACCCGGCCGCCGACCAGCAGGGCCAGGGCCATGGAGGTCGCCGCGCCCAGGGCGTAGGCGAACAACAGGATCGAGGTCGAAACGCTCGCGCCATTCAGCGCCGCGCCCGTCAGGATCAGTCCCAGGATCGGCCCGGCGCAGGGGGCCCACAGAAGGCCTGTCGCCAGACCCAGCACCAGCGATCCGCCGACTTCGTTCAGGGCGTCAGACCGCCCCGGCCTGACCTTCTCGGTCAGCCGCGAGCCGAGCCCCTGAAGCGGCGCCATCACCCGGTCGCCGACCGCCGGAAACAGCATCATCAGGCCGAACGCCGCCAGCAGGGCCAGGGCGATCCATCGTCCCCACTGGTTGGCCTGTACGGCCCAGCCGCCCCCGATGGCGGCGAGCGTCGCGACTGCCGCGAACATCAGGGCGAGCCCCGCCATCATCGGCAGGGTCGAGGTCACAAACGGCCGCCCCGCCCGCGCGAAGACGAACGGCAGCACCGGCAGGATGCATGGCGACAGGATCGTCAGGACGCCACCGAGCCAGGCGATGAAGATGAGGGTCATGCGGGTCGGAAGGTCAGGGCCACGCCGTTGTTGCAATAGCGCAGACCCGTCGGCGGCGGCCCGTCGCCGAACCGGTGCCCTTGGTGACCGAGGCAGCGGGCGCAGTGGTACTCGGTCCGCCGCACGCCCAGCGTATAGTCGTCCTGGGTGGCGATCGAACCCTCGATCACGCGATAGAAGCTCGGCCAGCCTGTGCCGCTGTCGTATTTCCATTCGGACCGGAACAGGGCGAGGTCGCAGCCCCGGCAGTGGAAGACCCCGCGCCGGTGCTCATCGTCCAGCGGGCTGGTGCCGGCGCGTTCGGTCGCCTCATGCCGCAGCACCCGATAGGCCAGGTCCGGCAGGCGTTCGCGCCACTGTGCGTCCGTCACGCGCCGGAACGGCGACGAGGCGTAGGCGGCCTCTGCGGAGCGCCCCTGCGCCTCGGCCTCGCGGCTGGTGCAGGCGGCGGTGAGGAACGCGGCTCCCGAGAGCAGAAGACCGCGGCGGTGCAGCGTCTGGGTCATGGTGGTCATACGCCCACCGGAACAAGGCGGACGCATGGCGGAGCGTCGGTCTTCGTCAGGCCGGTCGGCGAGCTCTCAGGGCCTGGGCGATCGTGCCGTCGTCCAACCAGTCCAGCTCGCCGCCGACCGGCACGCCGCGCGCCAGCGAGGTCACCGTCACGCCCGACGCCGCCAGCCGTTCGGCCAGGTAGTGAGCGGTCGTCTGCCCATCGACCGTGGCTGGAAGCGCGAGGATCACCTCGGCCACCCCGCCATCCGCCACCCGCTCGACCAATTCTCCGACCCTCAGCGCATCCGGCCCGACTCCGTCCAGGGCCGACAGCAGGCCACCCAGCACGTGGTAACGCCCCCGGAACGCCCCGACCCGCTCCATGGCCCAGAGCGCGCCCGCCTCCTCGACCACGCAGATCAGGCTGCGGTCCCGGCTCGTGTCGGAGCAGATCGAGCAGGGATCGCGCGTATCGGGCGCGGCGCACACCGAACAGGGCCGCACCTTCGCGGCCGTCTCGGCCAGCGACTGGGCCAGCGGCTCCATCAGCTGTTCGCGCTTCTTCAGCAGAGCCAGCGTCGCGCGCCGGGCCGATCGCGGCCCCATGCCGGGCAGCTTGGCCAGCAGGCCGATCAGGCGTTCGATCTCGGGTCCGGCGGAAGAGGCCATGACGCAGACTTAGTCGCTCTGTGGCGATTCCGTCAGGTCAGCTGCCCGAAGATCATCGCCCCGGCCAGCAGCGTCGCCGACAGGGCGCAGAATCCGGCCGCGAAAAGAGCGCTCCAAAGACCGCTCGACGGCTTGGGTTCTGCAAGATGGGCGCGGGCCTGATCGATCGGTGACATGGCCCGATCAGGCCCATTTATGGTTAACCAAGTCTTGCCGCCTCGACGGCTTCCCCTCCGCCGCCTAGAAGCGCCTCATGATCCTCGTCGTCGATAACTACGACAGCTTCACCTACAACCTCGTCCACTACCTCGCGGAGCTGGGCGCGCAGACGCATGTCGTCCGCAACGACGCCCTGACCGCGGCCGAGGCCTTCGCCCTGAAGCCCGAGGCGATCCTGCTCTCGCCGGGGCCCTGCTCGCCCAACGAGGCCGGTATCTGCCTGGATGTGCTGACCACCGCGCCCGACGACTTGCCGATCTTCGGGGTGTGCCTGGGCCATCAGGCCATGGGACAGGCCTTCGGCGGCGAGGTGATCCGCGCCAAGCAGCTGATGCACGGCAAGACCAGCCCGATCCATCACGAGGGCCGTTCGGTCTTCAAGGGGCTGCCCAGCCCCTTCACCGCCACCCGCTATCATTCGCTCGCGGTTCGCGCCGAGACCCTGCCGGACGTGCTGGAGGTCACCGCCCGCACCGCTGACGGCGAGATCATGGGCCTCGCCCATCGCACCCGCCCGATCCATGGCGTCCAGTTCCATCCGGAATCCATCGCGACCGAACACGGCCACGAGATGCTGGCCAACTTCCTCGACATGGCCGGCGTGAAGCGGCGCGCCCTCGCCTGATGTCCACCGCCTTCAAGCCCCTCCTGTCGCGCCTCGCCGACGGCCACGCGCTGGACCCGGACCAGGCCCGCGCCTTCCTCGCCGCCTGCCTGAAGGGCGAGCCGACCCCGGCCCAGGTCGCCGCCGCCCTCACGGCCCTGCGCATGCGCGGCGAGACCGTCGAGGAGATCTCCGCCTTCGCCGAGGCCATGCGCGAGGCCGCGACCACGCTCGATCATCCCTATGACGTCGTCGACACCTGCGGCACCGGCGGCGACGGGCAGCACACCTTCAACATCTCGACCGCCGCGGCCCTTGTCCTGGCTGGCGCCGGGGTCAAGGTCGCCAAGCACGGCAACCGCGCGCTCAGTTCCAAGTCCGGCACCTCGGACGTCCTCGCCGTTCTCGGCGTGAACCTCGCCGCCACCCCGGCCCAGCAGCGCCGCTCGCTGGACGGGGCCAACATCGCCTTCCTGTTCGCGCCCGCCCATCACACGGCCATGCGCCATGTGACTCCGATCCGGGCCGAGCTGGGCTTCCGCACCGTCTTCAACCTGATCGGGCCGCTGTCGAATCCCGCCCGCGCGCGCCGCCAGCTGATGGGCGTCTATGACGCGCGTCTGGTCGAGCCGCTGGCCGAGGCGCTCGGCCGGCTCGGCGCCGTCCACGCGTGGGTCGTCCACGGCCAGGGCCTGGACGAACTGACCACCACCGGCTCTTCCGAGGTCGCCGAGTTCAGGGACGGTCAGGTCCGCCGCTTCACCATCAGCCCGGAGGACGCCGGCCTGCCCCGCGCCTCGATCGAGGACATCCGCGGCGGCGAGCCAGAGGACAACGCCCGCGCCCTGCGCGCCCTGCTCGACGGCCAGTCCGGCGCCTATCGCGACATCGTCCTGCTGAACGCCGCCGCCGCCCTTATCGTCTCGGGCCGGGCGGACAGCCTGACAGATGGCGTAACACTTGCCGCTTCGGTCATCGATGACGGCCGCGCCGCCCAGGCGCTCGCCGATCTCGTGCGCACGACCAACTCGCCCGCCGAGGACGCCGGCGCATGAGCGACATCCTCGACCGCATCGCCGACTACAAGCGCGACGAGGTCGCCGTACGCAAGGCCCGCTTCGACCAGTCCGATATCGACCGTCAGGCCCTCGAGGCCCCGCCGCCGCGCGGCTTTCGCCAGGCGCTCGCCACGGCCCACCAGCGGACGGGCCGTCCCGCCCTGATCGCCGAGATCAAGAAGGCCTCGCCTTCCAAGGGCCTGATCCGCGCCGACTTCGATCCGCCCGCGCTCGCGAAGGCCTATGAGGCCGGCGGCGCCGCCTGCCTGTCGGTTCTCACAGACGGCCCCAGTTTCCAGGGCGATGACGCCTATCTGGTCGCGGCGCGGAGCGCGGTGTCCCTGCCCTGCATCCGCAAGGACTTCCTGGTCGATCCCTGGCAGGTGGCCGAGAGCCGCGCGCTCGGCGCCGACTGCATCCTGATCATCCTCGACATGGTCGACGACGCTTTGGCCGCCGACTTCCTGTCCGAGGCCCGCCGCTTCGGCATGGACGCCCTGATCGAGACCCATGACGCCGACGAGATGGCCCGCGC
>CAMLNT010000158.1 GCA_946481425.1 uncultured Brevundimonas sp. | reverse complement strand
GAGATCCGTCGCGGCCGCAAGGTCAACACCGAGCGCAAGTTCTTCCCGGGCTATGTGCTGGTGAAGATGGAGCTGACTGACGAGGTCTTCCACCTGATCAAGAACACGCCGAAGGTGACGGGCTTCCTGGGCTCGGGCGCCAAGCCGATGCCGGTCTCCGAGAAGGAAATCCAGCGCATTGTCGGCGCCGCCGAAGAGGGCGCCGAGCGTCCGAAGCCCACCATCCGCTTCGACATCGGCGAGACCGTCAAGGTCACCGACGGTCCGTTCGCCAGCTTCGACGGCGTCGTCGAGAGCGTGGACGAGGATCGCGCCCGCCTGCACGTCTCGGTCTCCATCTTCGGCCGCGCCACGCCGGTCGAGCTGGAATACGACCAGGTCGAGAAGGTCGGCTGACGCCAGTCTGGCGCGGGTTCAGACCGATCTGGATCGCGGCGCCCGTCGCGACATTCGCCGCGCGGCCTGGCCTGCGGGTGCATGGGTCCAGCTTTTGACCGTCGACTCGCGCAAATGCGCGACCTTTTCCGCTAGCGGCTGGGTACGGCCGACGCCCGTGGCGCCGACAGTCGCAGTCTTGTCGCGACGTTTGTCGCAGCGTCTCACCGTCAAACCTGAGCCGCCACGTGACCCCCGCGGTCAGGCCCTGAGCCTCAGCGGCTGACGGGCAGCGAAAGCCCCATGGCGCCCGTCTCGGCGTCCACTTCCCGCCGGCGGCGATAGAGTTCAGCGGGCCGTCCGCCCGTGGCCGTCTCGAGCCGGCCTGTGCCCTCCACCAGACCGGCGCGTTCGACGCCGCGGCGGAAGTTCTGCTTGTGCAGCGGCTGACCGGTCACGGCCTCGACCGCCTTCTGCAGCGCTGACAGGGTGAAGGTCTCGGGCAAAAGATCGAACACGACAGGCCGATAGCGCAGCTTGCCACGGAGGCGCCCCAGGCCGGTTGCGAGAATGCGGCGGTGGTCCGAGCGCATGGGCTGGCCCAGGGCGTCGGCGCCTACGGTCGGTGGCTGGCCCCGATCCCGCGCCGCCTCAATGACCAGCCCCGCCTCGTAGAGCAGTTCGAACCGCTCCAGCACCGGCTCGTCGCGCCACGCGGAGGGATCGCGCAGGGCGAACAGGCGCTCGGCCCGCGACCGGCGCGCGGCGTCCGTCCCGGCCCAGGCGCGCAGCGCCGGCTCGATCTCCGCGGCGATCACCGCTGGCCGGCCGCCCCGCCAGTCCTCGTAGGGGAAGTAGTCGCGCCAGGGCCGCCAGGCGGCGCCTTCTGCGGCGACATCGGACGCCGCGGCCGCCAGGGCGAGATAACCGACCGACACGATCCGGCTCGCCGCCTCTGCATCCGACCGGGCCGCCTGCGGCAGATCCCGGCCCGCGTCGCCGAAGGTGTAGAGCTGCTCCACATAGCCCATGGCCAGACCGGTCTGGGCCGTTACGAAGTCGCGCAGCGCCAGCTCGAAGGTCCGGTGGGCGTCCGCGTCGAAGGGCCCGGCCGGCAGGCCCGCGGGGCCATCCGGCTGGGGCCGCACCGTCAGAACCCCCATCTCCCCGCTCACGGGCGCGATTGCCACGGCCGACAGTCCGATCGTGACGGGCGTCGCGCTCACGGGATCAAAGCGCCTTCGACAGGGTCTCGAACCGGTCCAGATAGAGTTTCTGGGCCGCGGTCGGCGACATCGGGTCGATCTTGAGGTCGTAGCCGACCGGCGGCTTGCCGAAGAAGCCGATCGACTCCTTCCTGGTGAAGCCTGCCAGCTGGGTCGCCTCGAAATAGGCGCAGGCGCGGTCGGCCTGCTTGATCAGGGTCTTGACCGCCACCGGGTTTTTCGGCGGCAAGCCGAAGCGCAGATGGATGGCGTTCTCGAGCCGGGCTTCGAAGTCCTTGTAGTTGACGCCAAGCGCCGCCTTGAACGGCGAGATCATGTCTCCAATCACATATTCCGAGGCATCGTGGAGCAGGGCGGCCAGCCGCCATTTGACGTCCAGGTCCGGCTGGATGTGCACCGCGATCTCCTCGACCACGCAGGAGTGCTGTGCGACCGAGAAGGCGTGGTCGCCGATCGTCTGGCCGTTCCAGCGCGCGACGCGCGCAAGGCCGTGCGCGATGTCCTCGATCTCGATGTCGAAGGGCGAGGGGTCGAGCAGATCGAGGCGGCGGCCCGACAGCATGCGCTGCCATGCGCGCGGGGCCTCGGCCTTGGATTTGGACACAGTCTTCGGGCGGGTCTGGGCCACGCTTTGAAACGCCTTTACAGTCAAGTTTGTTTGAACGGCGGAGCCGGGGGCCCGGTCGGGCGTTTCGTCTCCATAGAACCAAGTCGGGGCTGTAGGAAAGGGAAGCTCATGTCGCTCAGCCGCATCGTCATGCGCCTTGCGCGCAATCCGGGCACGGAATTCGCCGATGGCGACGACCATCGTGGCTATGCGCTGGTCGCGCCGCTCAATGGCGACGGTCTCATCGACGAGACGGCGTACAAGGCTTCCAAAGGCGGCTGCACCGTCCGCCGCTTCGCGCCTGACGAGGACCCGCAGGAAGGCCGACTCGCCCGCAAGGGCACCAACTGGTTCTTCGACTATGCCGACGGCCAGGAAGACGACGAGGCCGTGCACCGGCTCGGCGAGCACAAGTTCGCCGTCGGCGAATACGTCTCGATCGCTGACGAGGACGGCCGGCTGCTGGCCTACAAGGTGACCGACATCCAGCCGGCCTAGGCTGGCAGTTCCACCGTCGCGACGGCCTGCGCCGCGAGGCCTTCCTCTCGGCCCGTAAAGCCGAGGCCTTCGGTCGTGGTCGCCTTCACGCTGACGCTGTCCAGCGGGATGCCGAGGATCGCGGCGATGCGTTCGCGCATGGCCTGACGGCTCGGCTTCACTTTCGGCCGCTCGCAGATGAGCGTCACGTCGACGTGGGCAATGCGTCCGCCCTTCGCGGCGACGAGGGTTGCCGCATGGGCGAGAAACCGGTCGGAGCTGGCGCCCTTCCACTGCGGGTCGCTGGGCGGGAAGTGATCGCCGATGTCGCCCTCGGCGATGGCGCCCAGGATGGCGTCGGTCAGGGCGTGCAGACCGACATCGGCGTCCGAGTGGCCGATCAGCCCTTGGGAGTGAGGAATCTCGATCCCGCAAAGCCACACTGAGTCGCCGGGACCGAACCGGTGGACATCGTAGCCCGACCCCATGCGCGTGGCGGTCCGGCCGCCGATCAAGGCCTCGGCCATGGCGAAATCCTCCGGGAAGGTGAGCTTCATCAGGCGGGGATCGCCCGGGACAAGGCGCACGGCGCCGCCTGCGGCTTCCACCACCGCGAGGTCGTCCGTCGGGCTGTAGGCGCCGGTCCAGCGGTCGTAGGCTTGCTGCAGGACGCCGGGGGCGAACGCCTGGGGCGTCTGGGCCCGCCAGAGACCCGAGCGATCGACCGTGGCGGTCACCCGTCCCTCGGAGGCCGCCTTCAGCGTATCGGCGACCGCCAGGGCAGGGGCGGCGGCGTCCGTTTCCGTGACCGCGGCCAGCAGGCCGTCGATGAGGCCGCGCGACACCAGCGGCCGGGCCGCATCGTGCACCAGCACCGGGAGAGCCGGGTCGGCCGCGTTCAGGCCCGCCCGCACCGAATCCGCCCGCTCCGCCCCGCCGGTCACCGCTCGCCAGTTTGACAGGCCCGCCAAGGCCTCGGCGGCCCGGCCGTGTTCTCCCGCCGGAATGACGACCACGACAGCGGCCGCTCCGGCGTCCAGAAACGCCCCAACCGACCAGCGCACGACTGGCTGGCCGGCCAGCAGACGCCATTGCTTGGGTCCGCCCGAACGGGTTCCGGATCCAGCGGCGACGACGATGGCGGTGAAGCTCATGCGGCGCTTCTAGCATCCGGGCCGCGAATGGCGAGTGCGCTCGGTTTGACAGAGGCGGCGTTCGGCGGGAGCGTCCGCGACAGGGAGGCTTTGATGAACAGTCCAATCCTGCAGCCGGTCATCGCGCTGGTGCTCTGGTCGATGGTGATGTGGGCGTGGCTCTATGTGACCCGCATCCCGGCGATGCGCCGGGCGCGCACGCGGCTCGATGCGAACCTGCCGCGCGACCAGATCACAGGCAATCTGCCGCCGCGCGTGCGCTGGAAGGCCGACAACTACAATCACCTGATGGAGCAACCGACGATCTTCTACGCCACGGTTATCACCCTGGCGCTCGTCGGGGCCGGCCAGGGTCTCAATCTTTGGCTGGCGTGGAGCTACGTCGGCCTGCGGGTCGTGCATAGCCTGTGGCAGGCCCTGTCCTCCGTGATCCTGGTCCGGTTCGCCATCTTCATGGCTGCATCGCTGGTGTTACTGGTGCTTGCGGTGCGGGCGGCCTTGGCCGTCTTCTAGACCCCAGGCGGCAAAGGGCCTATCAGCCGCCGCCATGACCAAGGGCCTGACCATCGGCGACGTTACGGTGCCCGGCCGGGTGCTGACCGCACCCATGACCGGCATCACCGACCTGCCGTTCCGGCAGACGGCGGCGGAGCTCGGCGCGCCCTACGTCGCGACCGAGATGGTAGCCTCCGCTGAACTGGCCCGGGGCCGTCCGGATGTCGTGCGCCGCGCGGCCGTGGGCGAGGGCCTGGGCCTGACGGTGATCCAGCTGGTGGGCGCCAAGCCCGACATGATGGCTGAGGGCGCCCGCATGGCCGAGAAGGCGGGTGCGGACATCGTCGACCTGAACTTCGGCTGCCCGGCCAAGGAGGTGACCGGCATCGCATCGGGATCGGCCCTCCTGCGCGACCTGGACCGGGCGACCGCCATCCTTGAGGCCGTGGTCGAGGCCACGTCCCGGCCGGTGACCCTGAAGACCCGGCTCGGCTGGGACCACGACAGCCTCAATGCGCCGGACCTGGCGCGCAGGGCCGAAGCCATTGGCGTCACGGCCGTCACCATTCACGGCCGCACGCGCCAGCAGTTCTATTCCGACGCCGCGGACTGGGACGCTGTCCGTGCGGTGCGCGACGCGATCAGCATCCCGCTGGTCGTGAACGGAGACATCACCGACGCCGCCGCGGCGGAGGAGGCCATGGCGCGCTCGGGCGCCGAGGCCGTCATGCTGGGGCGCGGCGTCCAGGGCCGGCCGTGGATCGCCGGCCTGATCGAGCAGGGTCTGGCGGGCGACGCGGCCAGCGAGCCGGATCTGGAGACGCGCTTCGACATCGTCGTGCGTCACTTCCGCCGGTCCCTGGCCTTCTACGGCGAGCGGCTGGGACTGAAGATGTTTCGCAAGCACCTTGGCTGGTATGTGGAGGGGTCCGAATACGGAGTCGACCCGACCACACGCCGGGCGGACAAGGCGCGTCTGTGTCGGCTGGAAAGTCAGGCGGAGGTTGAGGCCGAACTGGCCGCTCTCTGGCTGTCGCGCCGATGTGCGGCGGCCTGACGCATTCGCGCCACAACACTGTTGATTTGAAATCACAGTCAGGCCATAGCCGAGGCATGCCTTCGGCCTTGGCGAAATCCGAGCCTGCCGACAGGCCCTCCGGCTGGGCCGGGCGGGCCCTGGGATGGCTGACAAGCTCCAGAGCCCGCTACGCCTTCGGCGCCGTCTATGGACTGGCGGCCCTCGTGACCGCCGTCGGCGTCTGGCTTGTGGCTTCGGCTCCGGCGACGGGCGAGGCGGGCGGCATCGTCTCGGCCAGCCGGCCGATCCTGATCGTCCTTCTGTTCAACCTGCTGCTGATCGCGGCTCTCGGGATCGCCGTCGGCCTTCGGGTCTGGGGGCTGATGCGCGAGCAGGCC
>CAMLNT010000157.1 GCA_946481425.1 uncultured Brevundimonas sp. | reverse complement strand
AGGTCACCTTCGACATCGACGCCAACGGCATCGTCCACGTGACCGCCAAGGACAAGGCGACCAACAAGGAACAGTCGATCCGCATCCAGGCCAACGGCGGCCTGTCGGACGCCGACATCGACCGGATGGTCAAGGAAGCCGAAGCCAACTCGGCCGCCGACAAGCAACGCAAGGAGCTGGTCGAGGCCAAGAACCAGGCCGACGCCGCCGTCCATTCGACCGAGAAGGCCCTGTCCGAGCACGGCGACAAGGTCTCCGAAGCCGACCGTTCGGAGATCACCACCGCTCTGGACGCCCTGAAGGGCGCGCTGGAAGGTGAGGACGCCGCCGACATCCAGGCCAAGACCAACACCCTGGTCCAGGCGTCGATGAAGCTCGGCGAGGCCATGTACAAGGCCCAGGCCGACGCGGCCGGCGCCGCTTCCGACGACCAGCCCGCCGACGACGGCGTGGTCGACGCCGAGTTCGAGGACGTCACCGACGACCAGGACGCGGACAAGAAGGAACAGGCGTAATCCAGGGCGCCCGCCCGGCATCCGCCGGGCGGGCCGACCCTTTCAGGGCGTAACGGGTCATGGCGACGCAGGACTATTACGAACTTCTCGGCGTCGGTCGCGACGCCGACGCCGCAGCGCTGAAGGCCGCCTTCCGCAAGAAGGCGATGGAGCACCATCCGGATCGCAACGGCGGCTGCGAAGACGCCATGGCCAAGTTCAAGGAGATCAACGAGGCTTACTCGGTCCTCTCCGATCCCCAGAAACGCGCGGCCTATGACCGGTTCGGTCCCGAAGGCGTCAGCGGCATGGGCGGCATGGGCGGCGGCTTCTCGGGCGGCCCCCAGGACATCAACGACATCTTCTCCCAGGTCTTCGGCGACGCCTTCGGGGACATGTTCAACCGCGCGCAGCAGACCCGCCGGGCCGGGCCCCAGCGCGGGCAGGACCTGCGCCACGACCTCGAGATCTCGCTGGAGCAGGCCTATCGCGGCGCCGAGGTCGAGATCGACGTGGCCACAGCCGCCGTCTGCGAGCCCTGCTCGGGCTCCGGCGCCAAGCCGGGCGCCCAGCCCCAGACCTGCACCACCTGCAACGGCCAGGGCCGCGTGCGCGCCGCCAACGGCTTCTTCCAGGTCGAGCGCACCTGCCCGACCTGCGGCGGCCAGGGCCGCCGTCTGGCCGAGGCCGACATCTGCAAGAGCTGCCATGGCCAGGGTCAGGTTCGGAAAACCCGCACCCTGTCCCTCAAGGTGCCCGCAGGCGTCGACGACGGCTCGCGCATCCGTCTGACCGGCGAGGGCGATGTCGGCCGCCGGGGCGGCCCGCGCGGCGACCTCTATGTCTTCCTGTCGGTCAAGCCGCACGACCTGTTCGAGCGCGACGGGCTGGATCTTCTGGTCACCGTGCCCGTCCCCATGCCGATCGCGGCCCTGGGCGGTGAGATCGAGGCGCCCTGCCTCACCTCTGAGGGCTGCGACGGCGAGTGCCGGTCGACCGTCCGTGTCGAGGAAGGCTCCCAGACCGGCAAGACCGTCCGCATCCGCGGCAAGGGCATGCCCGACCTCCAGGGCCGCCGTCGCGGCGACCTCGTGGTCGAGCTGTTCGTCGAAACCCCGACCAACCTCACGGCCCGTCAGAAGGAGCTCATGCGCGAGCTCTGCGACACCTGTGGCGACAAGCAGCAACCGCGCCACGCCGGCTTCTTCAAGAAGGCCCGGACCTTCTGGTCCGACCTGACCGAAGGCAACGCCTAGGGCTGCGGTTGAGGCCACTGAAGGGGAAGCCGATGCTGGCCGTTTTGGCGATCTATACGATTGGTGTTGCTTGTACTTGGGGTCTCATCATCTTTTTCGTGAGGAAGGGACCTGATCCAATGCCATACAGCGAAGCATGGACACCCGCCGCAGGCTACGCCCTTGCTTGGCCCATATTGCTCGTCTGCACCCTTGTCGTGATGGCGGTTGCCCGGCTGCGAGCCTAAAGCAGTTTGAGCTGACTGCCAGACGACGCGAGCGCGCCAGTTCAGTTCCCCTAGCCGCACCCGATGTCGGACGATCGGCTGGGTCCGCCCCTGCGGCGTTAGCTGCGCCGCCACCGGGGTCAGCGTAAGATCATGCGCTGCCGGATCGGCGTTAGCCGCGCCATCACCGCCCATAGGAGACTGCGCGCGTCTTCAGCCTCGACGTGACCAAGCTTTGCTGCCGACGGGAGTTGCTCCCGGACACCAAGCCTATCGGAAGCCCCAGCCGCTCGGTGTCTGCCAGACCTTGACGGTCAGGGTTGCGACATCGTCCCCACCGTTAGGCTTTTTATGATCGATAACTATCGCGTGCGAGGCGCGCTAGGCATCCCGGCCCTGCCGAGGACTGGGCAGCAGCAGGAAAGTCGAGCCGCCCCGCTACCTGCGTGCCCAGGAACGCCAGGATCGGTCCTGCTTGTTGCAGCAACAGCAGCCCGATATCGGCCAGCCCCACGTCCGCCGGGGGACAACCCGCCGGCCGCGCCCCGGCACGCCGCCCTCAGGTCGCCCGCCGTCAGGACCTCGCGCCCCCGCGCCCGCGCGACCGTGATGCGCGGCGCATCGTCCGGCGCCGTCAGCAGGGCGTCGAAATAGGGATGGCTGCTCAGAACAGGTCCCCCTGCCCGGCCGGCGGCGGCTTGGGCCTGGACTTGGCGGGCGCCGGTCGCGGCGGCGCGCCTTCGCCGTCCACAGTCACGGCCGCCGCATCATGCCGAAACTGAAGCGACAAAGCCTCGCCAGCCGACAACGAGGCCGCCGACCGGACCAGCGATCCGTCGCTACGCGTCACCAGCGCGAAGCCGCGATCCATCGGACCCTTGGGGTCCAGCGAGACCAGAAGCCGTCCGACCCGGTCCAGCCGCTCGGCCTGCCGCCCCGACAGCCGGTCCAGCGCCCGGCGCGCCCGGCCCTCCAGTTCGTCCAGCCGCCCGGTCGCCTGACGGATCGGCCGATCCAGCGAGGGCAGCCGCCTGCCCAGAGTCTCCAGTTGCCGCTCGCGAGCCCGCAACTCCTGCCGCAGCGCCTGGGTCGCACGCCGGTCCAGCGCCTCCAGCCGTTCCGCCTGCCGGTCGATCGGGCGGGTCAGGACCTGCGGGGTCAGCCGAGCCGCCACCGCGGCCAGCCGCCGGTCATGCGCCGCCACATGGGCCGACAGGCCCGACGCCAGCCGCGCCGCGGCCTGATCCAGCCGCTGTTCCCGGCGCCCGAACAGGTCTGCCATCGACGGCATCCGCCCGACCGCGCCGGTCAGGGCGATGCGCCGCACCTCAATCGTCCGCCCGGCCGCCCGTTGCAGCCTGCGCTCGTGGTCGGCCGTCATGGCCTTCAGGTCGGTCAGTACCGGCGTCGCCATCTCGGCCGCCGCCGTCGGCGTCGGCGCGCGCCGGTCGGACACGAAATCGATCAGGGTCGTGTCGGTCTCGTGTCCCACCGCCGAGATCACCGGCAGCGGACAGTCCGCCACCGCCCGGGCCAGCGCCTCGTCGTTGAAGGGCCACAGGTCTTCGATAGAGCCGCCGCCGCGCGCCACGATCAGGACGTCCGGGCGCGGGATCGCCCCGTCCGGCTCAAGCGCGGCAAATCCCCGTACGGCCTCTGCGACCTGGCTTGCCGCCCGGTCCCCCTGCACCACGCACGGCCACACCAGAACCCGGCACGGCCAGCGGTCGCGGATGCGGTGCAGGATGTCGCGGATCACCGCGCCCGTCGGCGAGGTGATCACCCCCACCACGGCGGGCACGGACGGGATCGGTTTCTTCCTCGCCGGATCGAACAGGCCCTCGGACTTCAGCTGCGCCTTCAGCCGCTCGAGCTGGGCCAGAAGCGCGCCCACACCCGCCGGCTCCATGCTTTCGATCACCATCTGGTAAGACGACCGGGCCGGATAGGTCGTGATCTTGCCGGTGACGATCACCTCCAGCCCCTGCTCGGGCTGGCAGTCGAGCCGCGAGACCACGCCGCGCCAGATCACGCCGTCGATGGCGGCGTTCTCGTCCTTCATGGTCAGATAGATGTGCCCGGACGCGTGGCGCGTGACCTTGGAGATTTCGCCCCTCAGCCGCACATAGCCGAACCGGTCCTCGACCGTCCGCTTGAGCGCCTGCGACAGCTCCGAAACCGAGAAGGGCGGGGCGTTGTCTCCGGGGGGCGAGGTGTCTGTCATCGAAAGGTCACTGCGCCCAAATGACGCCAAGCTTGCATCTTATAGGGAGGTCGAGGCGTAGCTATCTCTGTTCGAGGTCGCATCGCAAGGAACCGTCATGAAGCCGATCAAGCTCATTGCCGCCGCCGCGGCCCTGACCGTATTCGCCGGCGCCGCCCTGGCCGACGCGCCCGCGCCTGCGCGCGCCGTCACCCTCAGCCAGTTCGACGGCCGCTGGTACGAGATCGCCCGCACGCCCAACCGGAACCAGCCGACCTGCACCCGCCTGCAGATCGACATCGCCGCCGGCGAGGGCGGCTCCTACAACGTCGTCAACACCTGCAGCCGCGCCTCGGGCGACCCGCAGGTGGTGCGCGCCGAAGTCTCGCCGCTGAACAGCGCCAACAACCGCCTGCGTTTCCGCGCCCGCTCCGGCGCCGCCGGCGTCATCGGCGCCAGCCAGGAGTTCTGGGTGCTCGACCGCGCCGAGGACTATTCCTGGGCCATTCTGGGCACGCCCGGCGGCAACTACTTCTGGCTCTGGACCCGCTCCGCCAGCCCCGCCAACCGCTCGGCCCTGCTCGCACGCGTGCGCGCGCTTGGCTACAATACTTCCAACGCCGTCCAGATCGGAGGCTGAGAGATGCAGATGTTCAAATTCATCTGGCTAACTATATCCGTGGGTATTTCGACTTAAGTTCGATCTACCGTCAAGTTACGCAAAAAGCTCAATATACTAATCTTAACCAGCAGGCGCGCGTTAATTTGGCAGGAATTTTGCTAGCTTGTCTCAATGGCTGCATCGCGAGCGTATTGATAGCAAAGTTTTATCCCAACCGCCGCCTGAGTCAGCCGAGATGTAGCTTGAGGGACATCCATTCTGTTGCCGTCTACGAGGGCCAGAAGCTTATTGCACCATTCTATTTGCACGCTCAAAGCCCGCGATTCAATAGAATTATAAGTTTCGGCATCATTTGTATTTCGATTCAGATCCGTCTTAAGGGCCAAAATGCTGCGTTTAAGTCTAAGAGATTCCATTTCGCTTATTAGCGCCTCTCGCAGCTTAGACTCTTGGCATGCAATGGTGTTTGCAAGGCTTAAAAGTCCGGATCCGAGCAATTCTTGGTACAATTCCTCTGCAATCATCCAATACTCAAACGCCTCACTGATTTTGCGATTCAATTTGCCCTGCAAAAGCGCACTCCCTGCCTTGCTCCAGCACCTTGGCACCCGATATCACGGCAAAAGCCTTTGAGGAACGCCCCTCGATCTTGACGGCACAGGGCAAGGGGTAGACAGACCCTTTCGGATGGGAAATACTATGAAAATGGACTATATTTTGAGTGTCCAACCTTGAGACCTTCTCGCACGAAGCTAACATGCGCCATCATTGCCGCGATTTTTGCTTGTTTCTTTGCCGTGGCCATATTTCATTTTCGGTCTGAGTCATTTATTGAATCACACTCTTCAGACTCGTAGATAATGCGCCTACATTCGTGAATGATTAGACGACCACCACTATATGAAAGTTGAATTCATAAGTATTTAAGAGATCGATATGAGTCGTTCGACGACTGCATTTCCTTGATTGGCGGCCAAGACCTTGCAT
>CAMLNT010000156.1 GCA_946481425.1 uncultured Brevundimonas sp. | reverse complement strand
TCTTGCCGGCCGCGAAGGTCTTTTCCTGGTAGTTGACGGTCAGGGGGAAGAAGTCGACGCCGGCCTTGGGGGTCTTGGCGAAGACGGCGGTGGCGAGGACGACGGTGTCGCCGTAGGTGGCCAGCACGGCGCCGTCGGCCTGGCGGGCGATACGGCCCGTCTCGAGCGTCAGGGTGCGGCCGCCCCATTCGATGGTCTTGCGCTTGATATCAAACATGTTTTTGGTCTTTCGTGTCCCCGCGGGCGGATTCCCTGCGGGCGCGGACGGGCGGGATTTCAGTCCTTCGGTCCATGAATCCGGCCGCCCCATGGCGGCCGGACATAAGGGGGAGGACCGATCAGGGCCCTCGCGGATGTACGAAGGGGCCCGCGAGGGGCCCCTTTCGCGGTCCCGGCCTTAGCGGCGCAGGCCCAGCTTGGCGATGATCGCCGCATAACGGCTCTCATCGGACTTCTTGAGGTAGTTCAGAAGGCGACGACGCTGCGAGACCATCTTGAGCAGGCCGCGACGCGAGTGGTTGTCCTTCTTGTGGGTCTTGAAGTGCTCGGTCAGGTTGGCGATGCGTTCCGACAGGATCGCGATCTGGACCTCGGCTCCACCCGTGTCGCCCTCGGTGCGGGCGTTGTCGGCGATGACGGCGCTCTTGCGCTCGGCAGTGATCGACATCGTGGTCTCCTTAGGTTTGGAGGTTGAAAACACGGTCCGGCTGAAGCCGTCCGGCCTGCAGGCTGCACAGGGCCACCGGATCATCCCCCTGCATCGCGGAAACGAGGATCGAACCGGGCGTGAGCCGGGCTGACAACGCTTCCACTTGCCGGGGAAGGAGAACGATGGATCGTCCCTGCCTCAGCCGGAAGGCGTCTTCGTCGGTCACGGCCAGGTCCGGGATGTCGTCCAGAGCGGTCGTGATCGGAAGCAGGCCCTCCGAGGCGGCGCTCCTATGCACCAGATCCTCCAGAAAATCCAGCCCCATGGCGTTTTCGAGCGAGAAAGGCCCGACCCGCTCGCGCCGGAGCGCCGAGACGTGGCCCTCGGCGCCCAGCATCGCCGCCAGGTCGCGGGCCAGCGAGCGGATATAGACACCCTTGCCTGTCAGGACGGTGATTTCGACATGGTCGGCGTCCGGGGCGTCGGTGACGGTCGCCTCGTGGATGGTCACGGGTCGCGACCTCAGTTCGACCGCGATCCCGTCTCGCGCCAGGTCATAGGCGCGCTCGCCGCCCACCTTGATCGCCGAATAGACGGGTGGGACCTGATCGATCTCGCCGATGAAGGCGGGGAGGGCGGCGCGGACGGCGTCCAAGGTCGGCCTCACATCTGACCGTCCCGTGACCTCGCCCTCGCGGTCCAGCGTCGTGGTCGAGGCGCCCCACTCGATCGAGAAGCGATAGACCTTCCTCGCGTCCATCATGAACGGGACAGTCTTGGTCGCCTCGCCGAGCGCGATCGGCAGGATTCCCGATGCCAGCGGATCGAGCGTGCCGGCATGGCCCGCCTTCTGGGCGTCGAACAGGCGACGGATGCGGGTGACCGCCTCCGTCGATCCCATGCCCAAGGGCTTGTCGAGGCAGACCCAGCCGTGGATGGGCTGGCCACGCTTCCTGCGGGCCATCAGTCCTCGTCCGCGGCGTCGAGGTCGCGGCGCACGCGCGGGTCGTTGAACAGCCGGTCCATTTGGCTGGCGGCGTTGAAGCTTTCGTCGTGGCGGAAACGCAGGTCCGGGGTGAACTTCATGTCGATATGCCGGCCCAGTACGCCGCGCAGGAATTTGGAATGTGCGTTCAGAGCCTTGATGATCTCCTCGACGTGCGCGGCGACATCGCCCTCGACACCGGCGCCGAGCGGCTCCACGAAACAGGTGGCGTGCTTCAGGTCGGGGCTCAGACGCACCTCGGTGACCGTCACCGAGACGCCCTTCAGCGCCGGATCGTGGATCTCTTCCTCGCGCAGGACCTCGACGAGGGCATGACGGATGAGTTCGCCTGCGCGCAGCTGGCGCTGGCTGGGGCCGGTCTGGGCCTTGTCGTTGTGGCGATGGCGGCTCATGGCGCGCTCCAATGCTGGGGCCGCCGGGGATCGGACCCGCGCGGCTCGGGAAGGGGGCGCGATCTAGGCCTCCGGACGCGCCCTGTCCAGATCAGCAGCCCGGCAGGCGGGGCTGGCCCTGGGCCCGGTAGGTGCCGATGTCGGTCAGGATCCAGGTCGCGCGGGCGTCTGACGCTCCGGCGTACTGGACGCTGAAGTCCCGGCCGCGGCGACCGGCCGTCAGTTCCCCCGTCCAGTTGTCCTCGGCCTCCGGGCCCTCGTGGGCCGCCGGAATGTCCAGCGCGCGGATGACCGGGTGGCTAGGGGTCAGTTCGATCAGGTCGATGACCGTGCAGGTCTCGCCCTGGTTGGTCATGCCGGACTCGATCACGAGGGCCGGGGCCGGCGTCAGGTCCAGGCGGATCTCGAACGACGGCGGCTGCCCCGACGAACCGCCCGCGATGAACATCGGCGGCACCTCGACGCGGCGGAAACCGTCACCCTCGCGGCGAAGATAGTGGACGGCCAGGGCCCCCGGCGTGCTGTGGCCGCCGCCCTCGACATGGCCGCTGGAGATGAAGGCGAACATCTCGGTTCCCAACTGTACGACCTGGCCCTCCCGGAATTCGAAAGAGCCTTCGACGGGCTCCGGCCACAGATCGTCGTCCTCGTCCGCAGCTCGGGGGTCGGAGGCGGTGACGGGCGCGGCCGCGTCCCACGCGGCGCGGAAGGCGAGAGCGGTCGCTTCTTCCTGCGACAGCTCCGGCGCGGCGACCTCGTCCTCGGCGGCGCCGGTCGAGACGACCGCCTCCTCTCCGGATGCAGCGTCTCCCTGGCAGGCGGCCAGCGAAAGGGCCGCGGTCATGCCCACCAGAGTCGCCAGACTGCGCATCGTCGTCCTCACTCGGATCCGGCGTTCAGCGCCGGTCGTCCCGTATCCTGCGACCGCTGCGCCATGCGCACGATCTCAGCCGAGACAATCGACCGGACCGGGCGCAGGGGCAAGCCGCCCGCATGCAATAACTCACCCGCCCAGTGGTTGCAGAGATGCCCTATCCAGAAGGTTTCGACGCTGTGGAAAAAGCGCGCATCCCCGCGCTCGGCTGGCGGCCCTGCCACGACCGAGCCGTCACGGATCGCAAGCGAAGCCTCGAGGCGGTTGGTCAGGCCCGAAAAGCCTCGCCGGGACAGATGGATGGGATGGGCCACACCCGGCGCATAGGCCGTCGCCGGGTTCGCGTCCGAAGGGTCCAGCATGACGACCGACGGATTACCGGGGCGGAAAAAGGCGCGCGCGCCGTCCGGCAGCCTTGAGCCGATCGGTCGCGTATCGACATAGAAGCGCGCGTCGCCCCAGCCGACGAGCACCCAGTCCGAAGAAGGCAGGGCGCGGACCGCATCGCCCAACGGACCGGCTCGGGCCTCCAGCGCCGCCCGTGGCACGGCCAGGTCCGTGTGAAAGCCGTTGTCGAGGACCCAGATTTCGACGCCCTCCGCGCCGTCCGCGCGGACCAGGTCGGGATCGGGTGGTCGGGTCCAGCTGCCCATCCCGGCCAGCAGGAGCGCCAGCGCGGTCGCGATCCACAGTGTCCGGAGCCGAAGTCCGGACAGCACCAGGGGCATCATCCCCGCGGCGGGACGGGCGCGGCGCCCGGCGTCTGGGGCTGGTCTTCGGGCCGCGCCCACTCGCCGCGGTAGCGGTATTCCATGGTCCGGCAGAGCACGATCGAGCCGCTCAGCGTCTGGCCGACGGCATGGATGGTGAGGTCGCGCACAGGCCGCACCCGGCCCATGACCAGCCAGACCTGATCGGCATTGGGACAAAGGACCCGCGCCAGGGCTCGCCCTGTGCCTTCCTGCTCGATCAGATAGGCGTTGGATTCCTCGGCGCCGTCGGGGAGCACGTCCCGCAGCCCGCCCGGGACCTCGTCGCGATCAAGTCCGGCCGAGCCAGCGCCCGCGGTCGCGAACAGCCGCTCGACGCGGGTGCCGCCGAACAGGCCGCGCTCGGCCTGAAGCGTAATGCCGCGGGTCATCAGCCGCGCGGCGTCATTGGCCGGGTCATAGGCGAAGTAGCGCTCGTCCGCGCGAGCTGGCGCGGCCCAAAAAATCGGGGAGAGGGCGATCAGGGGCAGGGCAAGCAGCAGGATACGGCGCATGGCTGGGACCAAACCCGCCGCTCGCGGCGATTCTGGGGCCATGCGCCTGTCTCCCTGAAGGCCTAGTCGAGCGTGCGCGCGACTTCCTCGACGGTGAAGCATTCGATCAGGTCGCCAGGCTTGATGTCCTGGAAGCCCTGGAAGTGCATGCCGCACTCGTAGCCGTTGGTGACCTCGGCCACGTCGTCCTTGAAGCGCTTGAGGGTCTGGAGCGTGCCCAGTTCCAGAACCACGACGTCGTCGCGCACGATGCGGACCTTGGCGCCGCGGCGGACCACGCCCTCGGTGACCCGGCAGCCCGCGATCTTGCCGACCTTCGAGATGTCGAAGACCTGCAGGACCTCGGCGTTGCCCAGGAAGGTTTCGCGCTGGATCGGCGACAGGAGGCCCGACAGGACGCCCTTAAGGTCGTCCAGCAGGTCGTAGATGATCGCGTAGTAGCGGATCTCGACGCCTTCACGCTCAGCCAGGTCGCGCGCCTGCTTGGACGCACGGACGTTGAAGCCGACGATCGGCGCGCCGGCGCCCTTGGCCAGCATGACGTCGCTTTCGGTGATGCCGCCGACACCCGAATGGATGATGCGCGCGCGCACTTCGTCGGTGGCCATCTTGTCGAGCGAGCCGACGATGGCTTCGGCCGAACCCTGCACATCCGCCTTGAGCACCAGCGGAAGCTCCTTGAGCTTCTTGTTCTGGAGCTTGGACATCATGTCGGTGAGCGACACGGCGGTCGCCGGCGACACAGACTTCTCGCGGCGCTTGCGCTCGCGGTGCTCGGTCAGTTCGCGGGCGCGGGCCTCGTTCTCGACCGCGGCGATCGCGTCGCCGGGCGAGGGCGCCTCGTCCAGGCCCAGGATCTCGACCGGGGTCGAGGGGCCGGCTTCGGTCAGCTGCTCGTTGCGCTCGTTCAGCAGGGCGCGGACGCGGCCCCAGGCGGAGCCGGCCACGACGATATCGCCGCGCTTCAGGGTGCCGCGCTTGACGAGGACGGTCGCGACCGGGCCGCGGCCCTTGTCGAGCTTGGCCTCGATGACGACGCCGTCGGCGTTGCGGTCCGGGTTGGCCTTGAGGTCCAGGACCTCGGCCTGAAGCAGGATCGCCTCGATCAGGTTGTCCAGGCCCAGGCGCGTCTTGGCCGACACCTCGATGATCTGGGTGTCGCCGCCGAGGCTTTCGGCCACGATCTCGTGCTGCAGCAGCTCGTTGACGACGCGCTGCGAGTTCGCGTCGGGCTTGTCCATCTTGTTGACCGCCACGATCAGCGGAACGTTCGCCGCCTTGGCGTGATTGATGGCCTCGGCCGTCTGCGGCATCACGCCGTCGTCGGCGGCCACCACCAGCACGACGATGTCGGTGATGTTGGCGCCGCGGGCGCGCATGGACGAGAAGGCCGCGTGGCCCGGCGTATCCAGGAAGGTCACGCGCTGGCCGTCGGCCAGGCGCACCTGATAGGCGCCGATGTGCTGGGTGATGCCGCCGGCTTCGCCCGCCGCCACGTCGGTGGTGCGAAGGGCGTCCAGCAGCGAGGTCTTGCCGTGGTCGACGTGGCCCATGATGGTCACGACCGGCGGACGGGTTTCCTGGTCGTCGGCCGCATCGACGGTGTCGTCGATGAAGCCTTCCTCGATGTCGTCTTCCGAGACGCG
>CAMLNT010000155.1 GCA_946481425.1 uncultured Brevundimonas sp. | reverse complement strand
CGCGGCGTCGACGTGATTTCGCTGACCGCCGACGTGATCCAGACCATCAACACTTTCACCGCCCGGACCATCGATCCGACCACGACACCGACGGTCTTCACCATTGCGACCCTCGACGCCGGGGTGCGCAACAACATCATCCCCGACCAGTCGGTGATGACCGGGACGCTGCGCACCTTCGATGTGGATCAGCGCAACGACGTTATCGCCCGCACCACGGCCGCCATCGACAATCTGGCCGAGAACTACGGCGCGACCGCCGAGGTGACCTTCATCCAGAACGCGCCGCTGGTCTTCAACAACGAGGAGCTGGCGGGCTGGGCGTCCGGCCCGCTGGCCGAGGCGGCCGGGGCCGACAACATCAACGGCGCCGCGCCCCCGACCACGGTCGCCGAGGACTTCGCCTACTACGGCCAGGTCATCCCGGCCCTCTTCTATCATCTGGGCGGGACGCCCGATTACGACCCCGCCACCGCCCCGCCCAACCACTCGCCCCAGTTCCATGTGGACGAGAGCGTCCTTCCTCTCGGCGTGCGGGCGCATGTCCTGACGGCGGTCCGGTTCCTGGAGCGGGGCGCCGCCGACTAGCCGAAGAACCGCCGCCGGTTCTTCCTCACCGCTTCCGAAATGAAGTCCGTGACGGCCCTCACCCGCGCGACCGACTTCAGATCGGCGTGGACGACCAGATGGAACTCCCGCGTCAGCCCGACCTGATCGGCCAGCACGCGCCTGAGATACGGCCGCCCGTGCGCCACGAAGTCGGGGATCACCGCCAGCCCCGCCCCGGCCACGCAGGCCTGGAGCTGGGCGATCAGGTTGGAGCTCTTGAAGGCCACGTGGATGTCCACGTCGGGCGCCTCCATGTAGTCGAGCTCCGGCGCATAGAGCAGCTCCTCGATATAGCCGATGAAGCGATGGTCCCCCATGTCGGCCCGGCTCTTCAGGCCCGGCCGGGCGTCGAGGTAGGACGGCGCGCCGTAGAGGCTCAGCGTATAGTCCGTCAGCTTTCGTGAGATCAGCCGACCCTCGCGCGGGGGGCTGAGGGTGATGGCCACATCCGCCTCGCGCTTGGACAGGCTGAGCGTGCCCGGAATGGCGACCAGCTGGATCTCCAGCTCCGGATGCTGCTCCGCCAGCTCCGGCAGGCGCGGCGCGAGGAAATAGCTGCCGAACCCTTCCGGCGCCCCGATCCGGACCACGCCGGAAACCGACAGGTCGGCCTCGCCGACCTCGGCCTGGGCCGACAGCATCAGGCTCTCCATCGCCTCGGCCCGGACCAGCAGCCGCTCGCCGTGCGCCGTCAGCGCATAGCCCTGGGGGCTCCGATCGAACAGCCGCGCCTTCAGCGCCGTTTCCAGCGCCGCGATCCGGCGCGAGAGGGTCGTATGGTCAACGCCCAGCCTCTGCGCGCCAGCCGTCAGCCGGCCGGTCCGCGCGACGGCGAGAAAGTCCTGCAGGTGGTTCCAGTCGACCGGCTCCATATGTGGATTTTTGCACAACGATTGCGAAATGTCGCCTCTGGATACGGCGATAACGCCGTGCGATCAGGCGGGTGTTCCAACGCCGGACCCGAGACAGATCATGGCCTTCGACGCTTTCGCCGCTTCCGACCTCGCCGCCCTCTCTCCCGCGGCCCTGATCGACGCCGCCGAGGCGCCTTCTGCCGACTGGGCCGAGGCGAACGCCGACCGGTTCCTCGCGTTTCTTTACGTGGCGCCCCAGCCGTGCGAGGGGCTCGACCGCCTCACTGCCTAAGGACTCGCCGACATGACGGATCAGACCTCCACCCCGAAATCCGTCTTCGAGACCACGCCCGGCCTGCCCGACCCCGTGACCGTCAGCCGCCTGCTGGTCCAGCTGGCCGAGAACAGCCACGCCGCCATCCGCGCCCAGACCGACAAGGCGCTGAAGGGCGAGCCCCTTCCCTACGATCCGATGCAGATGGCCAACGCCTGGATGGCGTTCAACACGGCCCTGTGGACCGACCCGGCCAAACTGGTCGAGATCCAGACCCGCAATCTCGAGGACTGGACCGCCCTGTGGCGCACCATGGCCGAGCGCGCCATGGGCCAGGCGCCCGAACCCCTCATCGAGCCGGCCAAGGGCGACCGCCGCTTCTCGGCCCCCGCCTGGCGCGACGAGCCCGTCTTCGACTATCTGAAACAGGCCTATCTGCTCGCCGCCCAGCAGATCGGCGACCTGGTCCAGAGCGCCGACCTCGACGACAGGACCCGCGCCCAGGTCGACTTCTTCTCGCGCCAGACCCTCAACGCCCTGTCGCCGTCCAACTATGCGATGACCAATCCGGACGTGGTCCGTAAGACCATCGAGACCGGCGGCGTGAACCTGATGACCGGCCTGTCCAACCTGCTGGACGATCTGGCGACCAACGACGGCCTGCCCAAACGCCGCGCGCCCGAGACCTTCAAGGTCGGCGAGACCATGGCGACCACGCCCGGCGCCGTCGTCTTCCAGAACGACCTGTTCCAGCTGATCCAGTATGCGCCGACGACCGACGAGGTCTTCAGGCGGCCGCTCCTGTTCGTGCCGCCGCTGGTCAACAAATTCTATCTCTTCGACCTGACGCCCAAGGCCTCCTACCTCAAGTGGTTGGTCGATCAGGGCCACACCGTCTTCGTCGTGTCCTGGGTCAATCCGGACAGGTCCCACGCGAATAAGGACCTGTCGGACTACGTCGTCTCGGGCGTGCTGGAGGCGATCACGGCCGTCGAGCAGGCCACCGGCGAGACGGGTCTGGACCTCGTCTCCTACTGCCTGGGCGGCACCCTGTCGGCCATGACCCTGGCCTATCTGGCCAGGATCGGCCAGTCGGACCGGGTCGCGACCGCCACCCTCATCGCCACGCTCGTGGACTTCAAGTCGATCGGCGAATGGGCCGTCTTCACCGGCGAGGGCGAGCTGAACGCCTTCGAGAAATATCTCGACGCCAAGGGCTATGTGGAGGCCGGCGACCTGTCGAAGCTGTTCTCGACGGTCCGCGCCAACGACCTGATCTGGAACGCGGTGGTCGCCCATTATCTGCTGGGCGAGGAGGGCCGGGCCTCAGACCTGCTGACCTGGTTCGACGACGGCGCCCGCATCCCGGCCGCGACCCTGAAACAGTACGGCCGTCTGGTCCTGAACCAGAACAGGCTCCGCGAACCCGGCGGCCTGGAGATCGGCGGCCAGCCGCTGGATCTCGGTGACATCAAGACCCCCGTCTTCGTCGTCGCGCTCAAGGACGACCACGTCTCGGCCTGGAAGGACACCTACGCCGGCCGCGCCCTGTTCGGCGGCGAGACCCGCTTCATCCTTGGCGGCTCGGGCCACAACGCCGGCATGATCAATCCGCCGGCCGCCAACAAGCACGGCTACTGGACCAACGCCGACTATCCCGCCGACCCCGACGCCTGGCTGGCCGGGGCCGAGAACAAGCCCGGCTCGTGGTGGCCCGAATGGCAGGCCTGGCTCGCCACCGACGACAAGGTCAAGCCCCGCACCCCCGGCAAGGGCGGCAAGCTCAAGGCGATCGAAGCCGCGCCGGGATCCTACGTCAAAGCCCGCTGATCGGTCACGCCCGGGCCGTACGGCGCGCGATCGGGGCCAGCTGAAGGGAAGCGGCCACGGCGTTGGGTCCGCCCTCGTCCTCGCGCGCTGTCGCCAGTTCGTCGGCGACGGCGTTCAGAAAGACGCGCCGACGCTCGGCGGCCTCCGCCGGGTCGGCGCCGGCCAGCAGGCCCCGGTCGTCGAACCGCGTCGCCTCCTGGCGCAGCCGCGCCGTCAGGGCGGCCAGGTGGTCCGAACCCTTGCGGGCGTCCATGACCTGCGAATGGCTGCGGGCGTCGGTGACCTTGCGATCGCGCTGGGCCTCGACGTCCTGGCCCAGCTCGGACTTCACCGACAGCATCACGAAGTCACGGGCGTACAGTCGGATGAAATTCTCTTCGATCATGGGCGTCTCCTGCTGCGACCGCAGGCGCGCGATCCGTCCCGGGATGTCCGTGCGACGGCCCGAGCCCGCCCTATATGGGCGTCCGGACCCGGAATTGCGAACCGTCGGGCTCCGGCGCCTCCGCTGACTCGCCCCGCGCCGCCGCCAGGCGCGCCTCTTCGGCGGCCTGCTCGGCCTCGGCCTTCAGTTCGGCCTTGGCTTCAGCTACGGCCTTCTTGTGCCGCCCTTCCCTGATCATCTTGATGATCTGGTCGCGCTTTTCCTGATACTGCTCGTACCGCCGCCGCGCCTTCTGGTCCGGATGGCTCTCGTCGGCCCCCTCCCTCAGGATCATCCGCTCGTTCCAGCTGTCCCAGTCGGTCAGGATGTCGACGATCACGTCCAGCGGCACATCGTCCACCGAGGTCACGGCCCCGCCGCCGCCCGTCCGCTTCTCGCTCAGCCGCCCATAGCTCTCCGCCAGCCCCGCCAGCGCCTTGGCCTCGGCCCACAGCCGCCCGGTCATCGCCCGCCCCGAGGCCAGGATCGCCGTGCGCATCAGCACATGCGGATCGTCCGCGTCCGGCTCGCTGGACCGCGCCGGCGAAAACAGCCCCTTCAGCGCCCGCGACCCCACCGGATTCAGCGCCCTCAGCGACGCCTCCTCCTCCTCGACCATCCGCGCATGGGCCCGCGCCCGCGCATCCCCCACGGACCGCTTGCCCCCCGGCTGCGCCAGCCGCGCCCACCGATAGACCGACCCCGCCGACGTCTTCCACTTCGCCGCCACGTCGATGGCCGTGGCCCCGTTCAGATACTCCTCCACCGCCAGCGCCTTCACCTCGTCGGACAGGCGGTAATGGGTGGCGGGAGCTTCAGCGCTGGCTTTCATGCGCGGGAGGATAGACGGGGCGCGAAGGGCGGGGATGAAGGATGGTTTCGGCGGCCCTGAACGCCCGTTCCCCAAATCTCCCTTCTCCCCTTGTGGGACCCGAAGGGCAGCGCGGAGCCTGAGCAGGTGGCGCGCGAAGCGCGTCGGATGAGGGGTCGAGCGCAGCGAGCCTCAGGCGCCCGGTTCGAAGCGGGACGTTAGGCCACAAAGACCTGCTTGCGGTGATAGTCGAGATAGTCGTTCGCGGCTTCGGGAAGTCCGTCGATCTTCCACGGCGCTTGCGCCTCAGCGACCCCATAGCGTTGTCGCATCAGCTGCTCGAAACCTAGCCGGCGGAGATCGTCGTCTGGAACGCGTTGGGACACCATCACCTCGCCTGTCGGCCCAAAACTGATGAAACCCCGGTCAAAAAGGTGGTCGGCGTCGGGCGTGAGCAGCAGGCCGTTGTTCCCATCTAACCGCTCGTTGGATGTTTTGCATGCGCGCCACGGCTTGATGTGGCTAGCGATCAGGAGCGCGGGATTTGTGATGCCGGTGAGCCGGCAAGCCGCCCCACGCGCCTCGACGTTCCTTCGAAACTCTCCTTGGCCTCGCCGAGCTTGGATAACTGCTTCACGAGTTGTCTTTTCTAGACCGTCGTCCCTCTCTATCGCCGACTGCACAGCATCATCGAGCCGCTCCGCCACAGCTTCGTAAGTCAGAGTATTTCCGCCGCCCGTGGCCAAGATATCCTCACGGAAACTCGACGACGCCAGCAATAGCTCGAACGCCTCGCGAGAAATGCTTGCGAGATAAGCTTTCTGGTTGCCATTCCCGCTCACCGCGCTGATGGGAGAATACTTGCCCGGAAGCAGCGGTCCGAGATCGCCGATCATTGTCTTCGGTCGAATGGGTGGGTCCAGCGGCGTCCAAAAAACAGGAAGGTACCAGCCTTCGATGTCCCAGTAGGCTCCGATGGTCCCGAACTCTTCAGGCTTGGGCGCAGTGATGGCGAAGCCGGCGACGCGCCCGTAGCCGAGCGCCGCCGCAAGGCGCGATGC
>CAMLNT010000154.1 GCA_946481425.1 uncultured Brevundimonas sp. | reverse complement strand
GACGACTATCGGCAAGCCTTGCGTGATGGGCCGCAAGACCTGGGACAGCCTTCAGCTGCGGCCCCTGCCCGGGCGGCTTAATGTGGTGATCTCGAATAATCCGGACTTCGAGGCCAAAGGGGCCCTGGTCTGCCAGACGCTCGATCAGGCCCTCGCCATCGCCCGCGAGACTGCCCGGGATGACGGCGTCAACGAGGTCTGTGTCATCGGCGGGGCCCAGATCTATGCGCTGGCGCTGCCCAAGGCGAAGCGCCTCTACATCTCCGAGGTCGAGGCCGAACCAGACGGCGACGCCCGCTTTCCGGAGATCGACGAAACCGCCTGGCGCCAAGTCTCGGCCGAGCGCATCGAGCCCGGCGAAAAGGACGACCACGCCTTCACCTTCCGCGTTCTCGAGCGACTCTGATCGTCAGGCATTGAAAGTGGCGCCCGCCGCCACGATTTCGTCTCCTCCCGACGAAAGGATGCCTACCGCCATGCGCCCTCTGATCGCCCTCGCCATGGCCGCCGGCCTCGCGACCGCGGCCGGACCGGCCTCCGCCGAACTCCCGCCGCAGATCTATCGTCAGGCCCGTGACAACGCCGGCACGGTCGTGGTCCTGCGCGTCACCTCCGTCCGGAGACTCCCCGACGGCGTGACACAAGGCGCCTGCACGGTGTCGGGCGTCATCACCGATGTCGAGCGCGGCGCGGCGCGCGAGGGCCAGCGCGTCGTCGTCAGCGTGCCCTGCATCTCACCCGCCTGGGAGCCAGTCCCGGGACCGTTCCCGGGGTATCGCCATGACGTCCTCGGACGTGCTGGTCGGGTCCGGATCTTCATGAGCGGCGGCGTCCTCGTGCGCCGCGGCCTTGATATTCTCGACTAGCTCGCGATCGCGGCCGCCAGCGCGGTCAAGGCTGCGGCGGCTTCGCTGCCCGCATCATTCAGAACGACAGGCCGCCCGGAGTCTCCGCCCTCCCGGACCGCCGCCGCCAGCGGGATAGAGCCCAGGAACGGCACGCCGAGCCGCTCCGCCTCGCGCTGCGCGCCTCCCTCGCCGAATACGGGCCCGGACATGTTCTCGATCAGGCCCAGCACCGGCGTACCGGTCTTGCCGAACATGGCCACCGCGCGCCGCGCATCCGCCAGAGCCGCTTCCTGCGGGGTCGAGACCACCAACACGCCGTCGATCAGGGTCTTCTGCACAAGCGTCAGCTGCACATCGCCCGTCCCCGGCGGCAGGTCGACGATCAGGATGTCCAGCGGCGCCTCGGCCGTTCCCCAGCGGGTCTGGGTCAGCATCTGGGTCAGGGCCTGGCTTGCCATCGGCCCGCGCCAGACCATCGCCTGGTCGGCCCCGACCAGCAGTCCGGTCGACATCGCCTTGACGCCATGCGCCTCGAGCGGGACCAGCCGCTCGCCATCGTGCTGAGGCGCGCCGGACAGGCCGAGCATCAGCGGAGCCGAGGGCCCGTACACATCGGCGTCCAGCAGGCCGACCTTCACGCCACGGCTGGCCAGGGCGACGGCGAGATTGCTGGCCACCGTCGACTTGCCCACGCCGCCCTTGCCGCTCGCCACGGCGATGACGCGGCAGACGTGCTCGGGCCGGCTGGTCGCCGCCGGCGCCTTTGGCCGTCCCTGTTCGAGGGCCGCCGGCGACAGGCTGGCGCCTCGCGGACGCGGCGCGGGCTGCTCAGCCGTCAGGACGACATGGACGCGCTCGATACCCGGCAAGCCGCGAAGCACGGCCTCCGCCTGATCCCGCACCGCGCCGTACTCGGCGGCGCGCGCCGCAGGCGCCTCGATAACGAAGCCTGCCTTGCCGTCCGCGACGACCAGGCCCTTGATCAGGCCGGCCCGGCCGAGCCCGTAGCCCGAAACCGGATCGATTACCGAATCCAGCGCAGCCAGCACCCGCTTCTTGTCGACGGTCTCGGTCAGGACCTGCCCTCCTTGTCAGCAGCAGGCGGGCGTCTTATCGCCATCGGGCGCACGCGTCATCCTCGAGGATCCGGCCATCGCCCGCCCTGTCGTCCTGCTCGCCGGCGCCACCGCGACCGGAAAGTCCGATCTGGCGATCCGGCTGGCCGAGGAACGGGCCGGCGTGGTCGTGAACGCCGATTCCCAGCAACTCTATGACGGAATGCGGATCCTCAGCGCCCGCCCCTCGCCCCAGGACGAGGGCCGCGTGCCGCATCGCCTGTTCGGCGTCGCCGACCCGGCCGCCGCCTGGTCGACCGGGCAGTGGTTGCGCGAGGTTCAGGCCATCCTGGAGGCAGACGACCGCCCCCTGATCATCGTGGGTGGCACAGGACTGTATTTTCACGCCCTGACGAGAGGACTGGCGCCGACCCCGCCGATCGATCCGGACATCCGGGATGCCCTTTCGGCCGAGTTCGAACAGGCCGGCGAAGCGGCTATCAGGGCCCGCCTGGCGGCTGTCGATCCCGAGGCTGAGGCCCGGATCGGCCCGGCCGACCGGCAGCGGCTGATCCGCGCCCTCGCCGTGGCGGAATCGACCGGACGATCCTTGTCATCTTGGCAGGCTGAACCCTCGCGGCCGCTGCTGACGGACAGCGATCTGACACGATACGTGCTGGAGCGAGAGCGGGAGGACCTGTACGCCCGGTGCGATCGTCGGGTCGATTCAATGGTCGAGGCCGGCGCGATCGACGAGGTGCGCAACCTGCTGGCCAGACGCCTGGCCTCGGACTTGCCCGCCATGAAGGCCGTGGGCGTCCGCGAGCTGACCCGATACCTGGCCGGAGACCATAGGCTCGACGAGGCCGTCGCGGCGATGAAGGTCAGCACCCGACAATACGCCAAGCGCCAGCTCACCTGGTTCCGAAACCAGACCCCCGACTGGCCGCGCATCCCGCCCCTATCGGAATGATTGTGTACCGCCCCGGTTGCGGTCATAGTGATCAACGATCTCTTCCCGGAGTTTTCTTATGTTCATCGCTGCCTTCGCGCTTTCGCTCGCCCTGATCCAGGATCCCGCCACCTCGGCCGCCCAGACCGAGGCCCCGATGACCGAGGAACAGCGCCGCGAGGCCGAAGAGGAAGCCCACCTGAATGAGGTGATCTGCCGCCGCGAACACGTCGTGGGATCCAACCGCCCGCAGCGCATCTGCCAGACCCGTCGCCAGTGGAACCACATTCAGGACATGTCGCGCGAAGCGCTGCGCGACGACCGCTTCAGCACCGGCCAGGGCGCCGGCGCCGGCGAAGGTATGGGTGGCGGCCGCTAGGGCCGCCCCTTCTAAAACGCACCCGAACGTCCTATATTGCCGGTGTCGGGCTTGTCCCGACTATGGCGATAAACGTGCGTGTAATAAGCGAACCGGACCCGGGTGCGATTCCCGGCGGCTCCACCATTTCCTTTCCGCGTTATCGGCGGGGATCATGGGGCCGATCAGCATCGACGGGCGTGTAAAGGCGTTGCTTTCGCTCGGTATGGTACCGCCGCATCGGGCCATTTTCTAACTGCGAACGATAACTTCGCTGGAGAAGTTCGTCTGGCCGCGTAAGCGACCCGACGTTTCTCGATCTAAGTCCTAGGGGTTCAGATCCCTGGGCGGGGCCCCCCGGCGCCTGGCAACAGAAGCCGGGACTTTCCTTTTTCGGCTCATCGCCTTTGCGTTCTTGCGCGTGGCAGCTAGAACCGTCGCCGTTCCCCTTGAGGCGAGTATGAACGGCCAGGATTTCCCGACCGACGAGATGCGTTACGACCTGCTGACCCAGCAGGCGCTCAGGGGCGTGATCCGCGCGGCGCTGGAACGCGCCGCCGAGAGCGATGGCCTTCCCGGCACGCACCACTTCTACATCACCTTCAAGACCCGGGCTCCGGACGTATCGATCCCGGCCGACCTGCTGGGCCGCTACCCGGACGAGATCACCATCGTCATCCAGCACCAGTACTGGGACCTCATCCCTGAGGTCGACAAGTTCCAGGTCGTGCTCCAGTTCTCGGGCCAGCCGAAGAAGCTGGTCGTGCCCTATGCCGCGATCACGCGCTTCCATGACCCCAGCGTCCAGTTCGCGCTCCAGTTCGAGCCGCCGCAGATCGCGCCGGCCCCGGTCGAGGCCGAAGAGCCCGAAGAGGACGATGACGGCCCCGAGGACGACGGGCCCAAGGTCGTCTCGCTCGACCAGTTCCGGAAGAAGTAGGGTCTAGCCAGCCTTGCGGGCGTCGAACGCGGCCCGCGCCGCCTCGATCCGCTCGATGTTGGCCTCCGCCCACATCCACACGCCGCAGAAGGCCTCCGCCAGCGTGAGGCCAAGGTCCGTCAGCCGATACTCCACACGCGGCGGGATCACCGGATGGACCGTCCGCACCACCAGTCCGTCGCGCTCCATCTGGCGCAGGGTCTGGGTCAGCATCTTCTGGCTGATGCCGCCGACCAGCTCGCCCACGCGGGTGAACCGCTGCTCCCCATGCTCGGTCAGGACTTCCAGGATCAGCATGGTCCACTTGTCCGCGACCCGCCCGATCACCTCATTGACCAGCGCCTCCACGCGCGGATCGGGCGGGAGGTCGTGATGCGGCGAAGAAATTCTGGCGGCTGGAACCGTTGTCATCGTCAAATCTTCCCAGTCGGTAAGTATGGCAGCGCTAGGTGCCTACTTTCTATTGGAGAGTGACAGTCATACCTCCCCTTGGAACGCGACGCCAGCGTTGAGCCAAGGAGACCGACCATGAACATCACCGGCAACACCATCCTGATCACCGGCGGCGGCACCGGCATCGGCCGCGCCCTGGCCGAGGCCCTGCACGCGCGCGGCAACACTGTCATCATCACCGGCCGCCGCGAGGCCCCGCTCAAGGCCGTGGCCGACGCCAACCCCGGCATGGCCTGGGCGACCCTAGATGTCGCCGACGCCGAGGCCATCAAGGCCTTCGGTCCGCGCATCACCGCCGACCACCCGGACCTGAACGTCGTCATCAACAACGCCGGGGTCATGCAGGCCGAGGACCTGACGGCCGAGCCCTTCTCGCTCGACACCGCCGAGGCGACCATCACCACCAACCTCTTGGGTCCCATCCGCCTGACGATGGCGCTGCTACCCCATCTGCGGACGCGGCCGGTCTCGACGGTCGTGACCGTGACCTCGGGCCTGGCCTTCATCCCGCTGGTCGCGACCCCGACCTACAATGCCACGAAGGCCGCCATCCACTCCTGGACCCAGTCTCTGCGGACGCAGCTGAAGGACACCGCAGTCGAGGTTCTGGAACTCGCGCCGCCCGCGGTCGCCACAAACCTGATGCCGGGCCACGCCGAGAACCCCAATTCCATGCCGCTGGCGGATTACACCGCGGAGGTCATCGGCCTGATCGAACGCGGCGACACGCCGCGCGGCGAAATCCTCGTCGAGCGCGTCAAGCCGCTCCGCTGGTCTGAAGCCAGTGGCAATTACGAACAGGTCTACGCCATGCTCAATGGAGCGCACTGACGCCGACGGCAGGCGGCGGACCGCCGCCGCCTTGCCAGCGCCTCAATCGGCGCCTATCTTTGCTGCATCGCACAATGCGATGTCCGGCCGCTCCAGCGCGTGAGGGTCCTGACCAGGTCCGCCTGTCGAGCCGCCGTCTTCTTTTCCATTCGTCGCCAAATCACGCGGGGCGACGCCCGTTTCCAGCCCCTGACCGGGGCCGGACGCGTGCGTCATGGCGTGCGCGTTCGAATCTGAAAGACCGCACGTGACGACCACGTTTGAATCCCTGAGCCTCAACCCGGCTCTGCTCTCGGCTCTGACGGCCAAGGGCTACACCACCCCTACCCCGATCCAGGAAAAGGCCATCCCCGACGTGATGGCCGGCAAGGATCTGCTCGGCATCGCCCAGACGGGCACCGGCAAGACCGCCGCCTTCGCCCTGCCGATCCTGC
>CAMLNT010000153.1 GCA_946481425.1 uncultured Brevundimonas sp. | reverse complement strand
GCTCGTCTCCTGGCCGGTCCTCCTGGCCGCCTCGCTCCTGTCCTGGGCGCCGGGGCCGCAGCCCGGGGTCACCGGGCACTTCGTGGGATACTGGGCCTGGGCCCTGACCGGGCTGATCGTGGCGCCTGGGCAGATGAACCCGCTGCTGGCGGCTATCTCGGTGCTCTGCATCGCCCTGGGGGCCGGCGCCGCAGGCGCGCTCAACATGGCCCTGGAAGGCGAAACCGACGCCCTGATGCGCCGCACCCGCGGACGGCCGGTCGCCGCCGGACGCGTGCCGCGCGGCGACGCCATGACGTATGGCGTGATCCTCTCCGTCGCCTCGGTGACCCTGCTGGGCCTGGGCGTGAACTGGCTGGCTGGCGGTCTGCTGGCCCTGACGATCGTTTATTACGCCGGCCTCTACACCCTGGTGCTCAAGCGCCGCACGCCCCAGAACATAGTCATCGGCGGCGCCGCCGGGGCCTTCCCGCCGGTGATCGGCTGGGCCGCCGCGGCCGGGGAGGCGCCCTGGCAGGCCTGGCTCCTGTTCCTGATCATCTTCCTGTGGACCCCGCCCCATTCGTGGGCGCTGGCGCTCTATTCCGCCGGCGACTACGCCAAGGCGGGCATACCGATGATGCCGGTCGCGCGAGGCGCGAAATCCACGCGGCTGCAGATCCTGATCTATTCCCTGATCCTGATCCCGGTGGCGGTCGCCCCGGGATTCCTGGGGCTCGGCGGGCCCGTCTATCTGGCGGTGTCGATCGGCGGCGGTCTGCTGTTCCTGCTTCTGGCGTGGCGGCTGTTCCGCAGCCGGGCCGGCGACGAGCCCGACAAGGCCGAGGCCGTCGGCCGGGAAGCCGCCCTGTATGACGTCCGGGCCGCCGCCAAATCCGCGCGAGACCTGTTCGCCTATTCGATCCTGTACCTGTTCGGGCTGTTTGCGGCCCTTCTGATCGAGAACGCCCTGGGCTAAAGAGTTCGCGCCATGACCCCTGAAGAAATCTCCGCGCGCAAGCGCCGCAACCTGGCGATCGCAGCAGGCCTCGTCCTGTTCGTGATCCTGGTCTTCACCATCACCGTGCTGCGCCTCACCTCCAACATCGCGGCAGGCGCCGGGGGATGAACCGCAATACCCGCGTCGCCCTGATCTGCGTGGGCGTCTTCGCCTTCATGGTCGGAGCCGCCTTCGCGGCCGTGCCGCTCTACCGCCTGTTCTGCCAGGTGACCGGCTTCGACGGCACGGTCATGCGGGCCGAGGCTGCGCCGGACCGGGTGCTGGACCGTACGGTGACCGTCTCGTTCGACACCAACGTCCGCGGCGTACCGGTGGAGTTCCGCGCGGTGCAGGTTCGCCAGGTGGTGCGAGTGGGCGAGCCGACCATCGCCTTCTTCCGCGTCACCAACACGTCCGACCAGCCGGTCGAGGCCACGGCGGCCTACAATGTGACGCCCGAGGCGGCGGGGCCGTATTTCCTGAAGCTGCAGTGTTTCTGCTTCGAATCACAACGACTGGAACCGGGTCAGACGATGGAGTTCCCGATCCAGTATTTCATCGACGAGACGATCGAGACGGAGCCGGAAGGGCGCAACATCCGCAACGTGACGCTCAGCTACACCTTCTACCCGACCCAGGGTTTCGATCAGGCGGCGCCCGCCTCTAGCGAAGCGGCTTCCGCCCCGCTATAGCCCCTCCACAATAACTCATAAGCCGAGCGAGCCCATGGCCCACGACGCCGTCCGCCACGATTACCACCTCGTCAACCCGAGCCCCTGGCCGCTGGTGTCGTCCATCGCCGCCACGGTGATGTTCGTCGGCGCCGTGATGTGGATGAAGGGCCTGTTCGGTCAGCCGGAAGGCACCAGCTGGCTGTTCTTCGCGGGCCTGGCCGGCGTGCTGTACTCGATGATCGGCTGGTGGGGCGACGTCATCAAGGAGAGCCGCGGCGGCGATCACACCCCGGTGGTCTCCATCGGCCTGCGCTACGGCATGATCCTGTTCATCGCCTCGGAGATCATGTTCTTTGTGGCCTTCTTCTGGATCTTCTTCGAGATGGGCCTGTGGAACGAGCACAGGACGCTGTCGTCGATCGAGGAAGTCCGCAACGCCTGGTCCCAGTGGCCGCCGCAGGGCGTCGAGACGCTGGATGCCTGGCACCTGCCGCTGCTGAACACCGTGATCCTGCTGCTGTCGGGCACGACGGTGACCTGGGCCCACCACGCCCTGGCCATCGGCAACCGCAAGGAAGCCAAGTACGGCCTGGTCCTGACGATCGTGCTCGGCGTGCTGTTCACGGCCATTCAGGCCTATGAGTACCAGCACATCATCCACGAGAACCTCTTCTTCAACGACGAGGCGGCCAGCTCGGGCCTCTACGGTTCCATCTTCTTCATGGCTACCGGCTTCCACGGCTTCCACGTTCTGGTCGGGACCCTGTTTCTGACCGTGTGCCTGATCCGCCTGCTGGCCGGTCAGTTCACCCCCGAGAAGCACTTCGGCTTCGAGGCGGCGGCCTGGTACTGGCACTTCGTCGACGTGGTGTGGCTGTTCCTGTTCGCCTTCGTCTATGTGACGTTCGGCGGCTCGGCCCACGGCTGATGACAGGCCGGGCCTGAAGCCCGGCCGACGGCCCGAACCTGGCAACCGGCGTTCGCTGGATTGTCCGCTTCGTCGGCTTCTGACATTCTCGCGCCCCTGGTGTTGTGAGGTCGTGGCGTTTCGCCGTCCTCGCGGCGAGCTCGACCTCCATCGCTTCAGAGCGGAGGATGGCGATGCGTACTCAGGCGTTGGTTCTTTCGTTTTTCGTGGCTCTCGCAGCCCTTTCGGCCGGCCCGGCGGTGGCCAGCGTCCTGCAGGTCCGCCCCAACGTCATCCAGGTTGATCCGGGGCTGCTGGTGATCACGCCGCGCCGCGCCAACCGGACGACGTTCGACCCGGCCGTGCATGGCTTCCGCTTCGCCAACACCTTCGCGAACAACTTCATTCCCGAATTCGACTGGCGCACGGACGGCCTGTGCGGCGGCATGGTCTTCGCGGCGCTCGACTACTTCAACCATCCCGAGATTCCGTTTCCGACCCAGGACTGGGAGCCCGCCGACGGGACGGCGCTGAGGACCTACCTCTACCATCGCCAGACCAACTCCATCGTGGACCACAACCACGTCAACTGGTCCGAGTTCGGCCTGAACCCGTTCGGGACCCGCAATCAGGAGTTCTACCAGTGGGGTCTGGAGGGGCGGCTGAACGACCTGCGGCGCGAGATCGACGCTGGCCGGCCGGTTCCGCTCGGTCTCAAGGGCTGCAACGAGGGCTGCGCCGGCGACCACCAGGTGCTGGCGATCGGCTACGATGTCGGCGGCTACGACGGAGATCCGCGCAGCTCCACCGCCCAGCAGGTTCGCATCTTCGTCTATGACCCGAATTTTCCGGGTCGGACCATGACCCTCCAGCCGTTCGTGGCGGCGGCGACCTGGCGGTATCTCGAGCCTGACCACGATGGCGAGCGGCGCCGGTGGCGGGCGTGGTTCATCGAGGCCTACAGCGTGCGCACCCCGCCCACCATCGTGATGGAGCCCAGCCAGCTGCTGCTGACCATCGGGACGGGCGGCGATGACCTGAGGGGCACCCACGACAACCTCAATGTCCTGGTCCTGACCCGCACGGGGACCACCCTGCGCTTCGACAACGTCAATCAGGGCCATCCGTGGATCAACGACAGCGTGCAGCGCATCACCCTGACCCTGCCCGAGGGCCTGCGGCCGTCGGATGTGCGGGGCGTGCGTCTGGAGACCACCTTCACCGGGGGCTGGAACGGTGACAACTGGAACATGGAAAGCCTGACCGTCGACGGCGTCGAGGAAGGGCGGCGTACGGAGTTCTTCTTCCAGGAAGGTCGCCCCCTGTTCCGTTTCACGGGCGACGAACGGGTGCGCGAGTTCCGGTTCTGCCCGTCGTGTAGCTGAAGCGCCGCCGGGCCTCGCCCCGGCGGCATGCAGCTTCTATGTAGGGGGCCATGTCGTCGCCCCGCGCCTTTCCCTGGCTCCTGACCGTCCTCGCGGCGGTGTCCCTTGTCGTGCTGGTCTCGCTCGGCGTCTGGCAGACGCAGAGGCTGGCCTGGAAGCAGGACCTGCTGGCCCGCATCGAGGCGGCCCGGACGGCGGCGCCTTTACCGCTCCACGCCGCCCTGGCGCGTCCCGATCCGGAGTTCGCGCGCGTCGCCCTCGTGTGCCGCGGGCTGGACCGGGCGCCCTATATCGAGCTTCAGACCCTGCTGGACGGCCAGTCGGGCGTCCGGCTCATCTCGCTCTGCTCGCCCGAGACGCCGATCCTGGTGGACCGGGGCTTCGTCGCCGACACAATCTCGGCGCGGCCGCCTTCCGAAGGCGGAACCATGCCGGTGACGGTGAGGGGCGTCCTGCGGCGCGGCGAGGCCGCCAACGCCTTCACGCCTCCGGCCGAAGACCGCCGAATCTATGTGCGGGATCTCTCAGCGATGGCGGAGCGTCTGGGCGGCGGCCGGACCGACCTGATGCTCGTGGCGGAAACGTCGAGTAATCCCGAATGGCGGGCGCTTCAGCCCTCGGCCCTGCCGGCCGGCCTCACCAACAATCACCTCGGCTATGCCCTGACCTGGTTCGGACTGGCGGCGGCGCTCATCGGTGTCTATGCGGCCCTGCTCTGGCGCCGACTGAAGCGATGAGCGCGACCCAGCATATTCTCCCCAGCGGCCTGAAGGTCGTGTGTGATCCCGCGCCGGGCGTGCGCACGCTGGCGGTCGCTGTGACCGCCGAGGGTGGCGCCCGTCACGAGGACGCGGCGCGGTCCGGCTGGTCGCACCTTCTGGAGCACATGGTCTTCAAGGGCGCCGGCGGCCGCTCGGCGCGCGACCTGATCGAACGGGTCGAATCGGCGGGCGGGTCGCTGAACGCGTGGACCGGCCAGGAGCGCACGACCTTCCAGGCCCGCGCCATGGCGGGCGATCTGGCGCTGGCGCTGGAAACCATCTCGGACCTCGTCTTCCGCCCGACCCTCGATGCCGATGAGCTGGAGCGCGAGAAGGACGTCGTCGCCCAGGAGATCGCCGAGGCCTACGACACGCCCGACGATCATGTGTTCGATCTCGCCCAGTCGCAGGCCTTCGCGGGCCAGCCAATCGGGCGCCCCATCCTGGGCAGCAATGACAGCCTGGCCACCGCTGACCGGACCGGTCTCGACGCCTGGCGGGCCCGTCTCTACGCGCCCGAGCGCATGGCGGTCGTCGTCTCCGGCGCGGTGTCGGAAGACGAGCTGCTTGCCTTGGCCGAGCGCTGGTTCGGCGAGCCGGCGACGGGAAACGAGGCCGACATCACCCCTGCCACCTTTACCGGCGGTACGGCCGCCCAGAAACGCCGGATCGAACAGGCCAATCTCGTCTTTGCCCTGCCGGGCCTGGCGGCGCGCGACCCGGACTTGCCGGCCCTCGCCCTGCTGATCGAGATCCTCGGCGGCGGGATGGCCTCGCGTCTGTTCCAGGAAGCCCGTGAGGCGAGGGGTCTGGCCTATGCCGTCGACGCCGGCTTCGAAGCCTTCACCGATGCGGGCCTCGTCAGCGTCTTCGCCGGGTCCGCCGCGGACAAGGCCGTGGAGATGGCCGAGCTGGCCGCCCACGAGATCCGGCGCCTCGCCGATGGCGTCACCGAGGCCGAACTATCCCGCGCGCGCGCCCAGGCTCTGTCCGGCCTGTGGATGGCGGAGGAGAACCTGCCGTCCCGCGCGGAGCGGGCGGCGTGGCAGGCGCTGGTTTGGGGCGGGCCGGTGCCGGTCGAGCAGACTGCGGCGCGCATCGCGGCGATCGAGGCGTCTGACCTCGTGCGGGTCGCCGGCCGGCTGACCGACCCGGGTCTGGCCGCCGCCGCCGCCGTCGGGCCGGGCCGCGCCGCCGAGGCGCCCG
>CAMLNT010000152.1 GCA_946481425.1 uncultured Brevundimonas sp. | reverse complement strand
TACAAGGACGCCTGGTTCGTCGGCTACACCGGCGGCTTCGTGACCGCCGTCTGGGTCGGCCGCGACGACAACACCGCCATGCGCCGCGTCACCGGCGGCGGCGCCCCCGCCGCCATCTGGCGCCAGTTCATGGCCGCGGCCCTGCCGCGTCTCGACGTCCAGTCCATTCCCGATGGCCCGCCCATGCCCGAAGGGTGGGAAGAGGGTCTGATGCAGGACGGCGAGGACCCGATCGGCGACATCCTGGACGGCCTCGGCGGCCTGTTCGGCGGCGACGGCGGCCCGGGCGGCGAGCCCGTGCCCATGCCCGAGCCGGTCGACCCGCAGCAACCGCCTCCGCAGCAACCGCGGCCCGAGCCCGGCAATCCGACGCCAGCCACGCCCGCACCGCAACCGACCGAGCCGCGCCGCGAGGACCGCGAACCGATCTACTTTTAGGGATGGACGCGATCATCGGCTTCTTCGGCGACCTCTGGGCCACCATCACCGGCTTCTTCGGCGGGCTGGGCGGCTTCATCCGTGACAATGCTGTCTGGGCCGGGCCGATCCTGGGCCTGATCACCTTCGGCGAATCGATGGTCCTGATCGGGGCCTTCTTCCCGGCCACGGCCCTGATGCTGGTGGCCGGTGGACTGGCCGCCGACGGCACGGTCAACATCTTCGCCCTGGTCGCCTGGTGCGTGGCCGGCGCCTTCCTCGGCGATGCGGTCTCCTACTGGCTCGGCCGCAAGCTCGGCCCCTCGGCCTGGCGCTCGCCCCTGCTCAGCAACCAGCGCCGTCTCGCGGCCCGGTCTCGCCTCTTCTTCCGCCGCTGGGGCGTCGCCTCGATCTATCTGTGCCGCTTCATGGGACCGGTCAGGGCCTTCGTGCCCCTGATCGCCGGCATCACCGCCATGCCGCACCTGAAGTTCCAGCTGGCGAATTTTGGATCGGCCGCCGTGTGGGTCCCGGTCATGCTGGCCCCCGGATATCTCGGGGGCCTGGGCCTGCGCTGGCTCGAGCAGTATGAGCACGGCCTGGAATACGGCCTCGGGGCCGTGGCGGTCGTGATCGTCTTCGTGCTGCTGGCCCGCGGCTGGCTGCGCGCCCGGGCGATTCGGGCGGCCGGCGAGCTCCGCCCGTAGTTTTCTGACGACAGGCTGCATCCGGGATGCTTGTCTGAAGCCTCAAGCCGTTGGGGCTTCAGCTTGAGGATATCCAGAATGCATCGCGCCGTCGTCGTCTCCGTGCTCGCGCTCCTGTCCGGCCTGCCGGCCGCGCCCGTCCTGGCCCAGGACGCGCCCGCCGCCTCCGCCGAGGCCCGTCCGACCTACACCGCCGCCCAGTTCTTCGAAACGACCAGCTACGGCATGGCGACCGCCGGCGGTCACGCCTTTTCACCGGACGGCGGCCACATCCTGATCTCCTCGGACCGCTCGGGTGTCTTCAATGTCTACGCCCTGCCGCTGGCCGGCGGCGACCCGGTTCCGCTGACGACCTCGACCGACAACGCCACCTACGCCCTGAGCTACTTCCCCAATGACGGCCGCGTCCTGTTTACCGCCGACCAGGGCGGCAACGAGCTCAACCACGTCTATGTCAGGAACGAGGACGGGACGGTCACCGACCTGACGCCGGGCGACAGCCTGAAGGCCGGTTTCCTCGGCTGGTCCGGCGACGGCGCGACCTTCTACCTGACTTCCAACGCGCGCAATCCGCAGGCCTTCGACATCATCGCCTATGACGCCGCGACGCTTGAGAGCCGCGTCCTGTTCGAGAACTCCGGCGAGTTCTTCCCCTCGGCCGTCTCGCCCGACGGTCGCTGGATCGTCATCGACAAGGCCAACACCTCGGCTGACAGCGACATCTATCTGGTGGACCTTCAGGGCTCGGGCGAACCGGTCCTGATCACGGATCATGAGGGCAACATCGCGTACGGATCCTACGAGTTCACACCCGACAGCTCGGCGCTCATCTACGGCACGGACGAACACGGCGAATGGACCCAGGCGTGGCGCCGGGACTTGGCCACGGGCGCGATCTCGCCGCTGATCCAGGCGGACTGGGACGTGATGTTCGTCACCTACAGCCCGTCAGGCCGCTACCAGGTCTCGGCCCTGAACGCCGACGCTTCGACCGACGTCACCATCACGGACACCACCACCGGCGGCGAGGTCACCCTCACCGGTGTTCCGAACGGCGACCTGAGCAGCATCCGTTTCAACGACGACGAGAGCGCCATCGCCTTCGCCGTGGTCTCCGACACCTCACCGGCCGACATCTTCACCGCTGATCTCGCCACTGGCCAGGCGCGCCGCCTGACCGCCGCGTTGAACCCCGAGATCGACGAGAGCCAGCTCGTAGAGGCGACGATCGTTCGCTACGAGGGCGAGGGCGGGGTGATGATCCCGGGTGTCCTGTATCGCCCGCGGGGCGCCTCGGCCGAGACCCCGGTCCCGGCCATCGTGCTGGTCCACGGCGGCCCGGGCGGACAGAGCCGGCGCGGCTATTCGGCCATGATCCAGCACCTCGTGAACCATGGCTATGCAGTGCTGGCGGCCAACAACCGGGGCTCGTCGGGCTACGGCAAGACCTTCTTCCACATGGACGACCGCGCGCACGGCGAGGCGGACCTCAGGGACATCGTCGCCGGCGGCCAGTGGTTGCGCGACCAGGACTGGGTGGCCGACGACCAGGTCGCGGTCATGGGCGGCTCCTACGGCGGCTACATCACCGCCGCGGCCCTGGCTTTCCATCCCGAGGCCTTCGAGGCAGGGATCAACATCTTCGGCGTGACCAACTGGGTGCGCACCCTGGAATCCATCCCGGCCTGGTGGGGCGCCCAGCGCGTGGCCCTCTATGACGAGATGGGCGATCCCGCGACCGACGCCGAGCGTCACCGCCGCATCTCGCCCCTGTTCCATGCCGGGAACATCGTGCGGCCGATGCTGGTCGTCCAGGGCGCCAACGACCCGCGCGTGCTCCAGGTGGAATCGGACGAACTGGTCGCCGCCGCCCGCGCCGCGGGCGCCACGGTCGAATATGTGATCTTCCCCGACGAGGGTCACGGCTTCCAGCGCCGCGAGAACCGCATCACCGCCCAGGAGGCCTACCTGGCCTTCCTCAACGAGCACGTGCGGGACTAGGCCCCGGTCAGGGCCTTGAAGGCCACATAGGCGGCGACCAGTAGGATAAGGCCTGCGAACAGCCGCCGGCCCATCGCGGCATTGGCGCCCAGCCGCGCCGCGATCGGCAGGCCGGCGAGGGTCCCTGCGGCTCCGCCGGCCGCCATGGCCGCCACCAGCGGCCAGGCCACCAGACCCGACAGCGAATAGTTCACCGCGGTCGTCGCCCCGAAGGCCGCCACGCTGACCAGTGACGACGCCTGAGCCAGCGCCAGAGTCATGCCCGTCGCGCCCATCAGGCCGGGCACGACCAGGAATCCCCCACCGATCCCGAAGAAGCCCGAGACCGCCCCGACGCCCACGCCCGACACAGCCAGCCTCGGCGCCAGTTTCGGCGACAGCCGGACTCCCGGATCACCGGCCGATCGGGCCGGCCGCAGCATCGCCGCCCCGACCGCCGCCATGGCGAAGGCGAAGGCCAGCAACAGGGCATGGCCATCGATCATCTTGGCCAAAGTCGATCCCGCCCAGGCGCCGGCAACGCCGAACACCGCGAACACCGTGGCGCACGGCCACTTCACCCGCCCGGCCCGCGCCTGACCGGCCAGCGCCGTGAGGGCGTTCAGCGCGACCCCCGCCGCCGAGACGCCGATCGCCACATGGGGATCGGCCACGCCGACGACATAGAGCAGCAACGGGACCGCCAGCACCGATCCCCCGCCGCCAAAGACGGTGAGGAACAGGGCCACGATCCCGCCGCTGAGTGCGGCGAGAGCCAGGCTGGTCATGTCCATCGGATCAGGCCTTCGCAGTCCGGTTCCACGGCATCACGGCCAGGACCTTGGCCATCCCGCAGAAGCCGGTCACGCCCGCCATCAGCAGGCCCGCGCCGACGAAGGCCGAGAGGGCCCAGAAGCCGGGGTGAATCAGCACGCCCAGCAGCGCCCCGATCAGGATCAGCGACCCGGCCCCGATCTGGACCTGACGCATCATCTCCAGCGGCGCCTTGGCGTCCATCCGGGTGGCCAGGCCCGCCTTCTTCCACGCCTCCAGCCCGCCGGCCAGCACATAGGCCTCACCCTCGACGCGGGACGCCAGGCGATCGCAGTTGGCGCCGGTCCGCGCGCCGGTCCGGCACATGAAGATCACGTCGCGATCCGCCGCGATGTTCAGGTCCGCCGCCTCGAAGGTCGACAGCGGCGCGCGGGCCGCGCCGGGGACATGCTCGCGCGCAACCTCGTCGGCCTCGCGGATGTCGACGAGATGCGCCTTGCCGGCCTTCAGGCGGGCGGCGACCTCGGCGGGAGAAAGGGGGATCAGGGTTCCGGTCATGTCAGGTCTCACGGGTTGGGCGGGCAATAGATCTCGGCGAGCACGCCGATGACCTTCAGGGCCGCGGGATTGGCGATGGAATAGAAGACGGCCACGCCCTCGCGGCGGGCGGCGATCAGGCCGTCCTCGCGCAGGCGCGCCAGATGCTGGGACAGCGCCGACTGCGACAGGCCCGAGCCCGCCTGGAGCTGGGAAACCTGCCGTTCGCCGCCTTCCAGCTGGCACAGGATCAGGAGCCGGTGCGGATTGGACAGCGCCTTCAGAAGGTCGCTCGCCTCGCCCGCGCTGGCTTCCAGAGCATGCAGATCCATGGTGTCTGTCTCGATCATGCCGCCTATATATTCGGTCTTGCTAATTTAGCAAGTGCTAATATGTTGGATGTCAAAGGAGCCTCTCCATGACCCAATCCCCCGACGTGACCGGCGTCTTCGATCCGGCGACCAACACCATCAGCTATCTGGTCTCCGACCCGTCGACCGGGGCCGCCGCGCTCATCGACCCTGTGCTCGACTACGACCCCGCTTCGGCGCGCACCTCGACCGCCTCGGTCGAGCGCCTGCTCGAGATGGTGCGCGAGCGCGGCCTGACGCTCGAGCGCGTGCTCGAGACCCACGCCCACGCCGACCACCTGACCGGCGCCCACGCGATCAAGGAGCGCACCGGCGCCCCCGTGGGCATCGGCCGCCACATCACCGCCGTGCAGAAGACCTTCGCTCCTCTGTTCGAGGCCGCGGACGTCTCCCCCGACGGCGTGGTCTTCGATGCGCTCTACGCCGACGGCGACCGGTTTCCGCTCGGCTTGCTCGAGGTCGAGGTGATCCACACGCCGGGCCATACGCCGGCCTGCGTCAGCTACCGCATCGGCGATGCGGTGTTCGTGGGCGACACCCTGTTCATGCCGGACTACGGCACCGCGCGCTGCGACTTCCCCGGCGGCAATGCGCGCACCCTGTACCGCTCGATCCACCGCCTGCTCAGCCTGCCCGGCGAGGCGCGGGTGTTCCTCTGCCACGACTACAAGGCCCCCGGTCGCGATGACTACCGCTGGGAAACCACGGTGGCGGCGCAGCGCGCGCACAACATCCACCTGCGTGGTGGCGTCGACGAAGACGCCTACGTCGCCATGCGCGAGGCGCGCGACGCCACCCTGTCCATGCCGCGCCTGCTGCTGCCGTCGGTGCAGGTGAACATGCGCGCCGGTCGCCTGCCGCCGGCCGAGGACAACGGCGTGGCCTACCTGAAACTTCCGCTCAACCGGCTGTGACCGCATGACCGACCTCGGACTACTCTGGCCGCTTGCCGGCGGCGCCCTGATCGGCCTCGCCGCGGCGCTCTACCTGCTGCTCAACGGCCGCATCGCCGGCATCACCGGTGTCCTCGCCAGCGCCACCGGCCTGCAGCCCGGCGGCGCGCGCACCCTGAGCCTCGGCTTCCTGGCCGGCCTGCTGCTGGGCAGCGGGGCGGCGATGGCATGGATCCGCACGCCCGC
>CAMLNT010000151.1 GCA_946481425.1 uncultured Brevundimonas sp. | reverse complement strand
TCCACAAGCTTCTGGCCCTGCCGGACGAGACCCGCGTCTTCGTCGGTCACGACTACCTGCCCCAAGGCCGCACCGACTACGCCTGGGAGACGACCGTCGCCGCCCAGAAAGCCTCCAACATCCATGTCGGTGGCGGCCGAACCGAGGACGACTACGTCGCCATGCGCGAGGCCCGCGACGCCACGCTGAAGGCGCCGCAACTCCTCCTGCCGGCCCTGCAGGTCAACATCCGCGCCGGCGAACTCCCGCCCGCCGAACCCTCCGGCCGGCGCTTCATCCGCCTGCCGCTGAACGCGATCTGATCACTGGTGCATTCGCGCGAAGCCGGTGCCGCACGCGGGGCCGGCTTTCGTCGTTTCAGGACCGTCGCCGCGCCAGCCACATCGCGCCGATCATGCAGGCGCCGAACAGCAGGCCTTCCAGCCCGCCGGTGAGCGTGCGGCTGACCACCCCGAACTCCGTCTCGCCGAGCAGCCGGGCCATGCCGTCCATGTGAAGGCGCGACTCCGCGAACTGACGCCCGAGCAGGTCGAGGCTCCCCGCGAACAGCCGTCCGCCCATCAGGCCGATGGCGATCCCTCCGGCCGCGCCGATCAGTCCCGCCACGGCCATCGACCGCCTCAGCGACGGCGCCCCACGCGCTGCCAGCCAGGCCCCCATGCCGATGGCGGCGCCCAGCACCAGCCCGCCGCCTCCACCGGTGATCCCGCCCGGCGCCTCGCCCAGCAGCAGCGAAAAGGCGTCCAGCCCCAGAACCTTGACCACCGCGCCGACGATCATCCCGCCCAGCGCCCCGCCGACGATCCGCCAGGGGCCCGGTCGTTTCGCCAAGAGGTCCGCCGCCGCGATCCCCAGGGACACCCCGGCCGCCCCCGTCACCGCCACCAGAATGGTCACGCAGGTCAGGACCAGCACGATCGAGCCCGATCCCAGGCCCGGCTGGAGCGGATCGCTCGCGCCGAGGAAGCCGTAGATCACGCCGCCGATGGCCCCCGCGACCCCGCCGCCCGCCGTCCCAGCCAGCGTCAGCCGCCAGGCGTCCGCCAGCGCCGACGGCGCCGCCACGAGGGGCTCAGCCGACGCCGGGCCATCCACCCGCTCCACCGCCGCGATGAAGCGATAACCGTGCTTGGGCTCCGTCTCGATGAAGCGCGGCCGCCCCGCCTCGTCGCCGAGCGCGCGGCGCAGCGACCGGACGCACTGGGTCAGGGCCTCGTCCGTCACCGGCACGCCCTTCCAGACCTCGCCCATGAAACGGTCCTTGGACACCAGCTTGCCGGGTTCGGACACCATCAGCACCAGCGCATCCAGATACCGGCTCGACAGTTCGACCGGTGCGCCGTCCTGCGTCAGCCGCCGGTCTGCCGCATCCAGTTCGAACTCCGCGAAGCGATAGCGGCCAGACGCCAATTTCAGCGATTCCTCAGGCGTTGCTCATGCCCCTCATCCAGCGAGCGGGCACGGTCGATGTGTCACCCGAACCCGGAGCCAACGCAACCATGACCGCCGACCAATCCCGCCGCCTCGACAACGCCCTGCGCCTCCTCATGTGGACGGGCGCCCTGGCCATCTGGCTCGTGCCGCTGGTCGCCAAGCAGTTCACCGACGAAGTCCAGTGGTCGACCTTCGACCATATCGTCTGGGCCTTCATGCTCGCCATCCCGGCCACAATCATCGACCTTGTCAGCCGCATGACTGGGAACTGGGCCTATCGCGGAGCCGTCGTCATCGCGCTGGGAACTTCCTTCGTCATCACCTGGGCCAACCTCGCCGTCGGCATCGTCGGCAACGAGGAGAATCCGGTGAACCTGATCTTCTTCGGCGTGGTCGCCATCGCCCTGCTCGGCTCGCCGCTCGTCGGCTTCAAGGCCGCCCGTCTGCGCTGGGTCTTCTACCTCACCGCCGCAGCCCAGGCCCTGAGCGCCCTCGTCGCCCTGCAGGCCGAGCCGTTCGTCCTGGTCTTCTGCGGCGTGACCACCGCCCTTTGGCTGACGGCGGCCACCCTGTTCGGCCGGGCGGCCAGGGACGAGGCCGCGACCGTCAAGGCCGACTGATCCCCGCATCTCGCGCGCAAGGCTCGCGGGAATTCAGCACCTTGATGAAAAGGGGGGGCGACTTCGTCCCCGCCGCCCGGGCGTCGGTCTAGGCTGACGCCCGGTCTTTGACATCGTTTGTCGTGCGGTTCTGGCTGCCCTCCACGGGACGACGCCCGTGAGGCTCCTGAGGCCCCTGACGCCGCCGTTTCACAGCCTCATCGGCACGGGCGTCAGTGCTCGGGCTCTTCCTTGGGTGTGACCTCGGCCTTGCTCTTCTCGACCGCCTTGCGGCGCGCGAAGACGGCGGCCATCCAGTCGCGGTCTTCTTCCGTGAGGACCTTGGCCGAGGCGGGGAACTGTTCTTCCTCTTCCTCACCAATATGGTGGAGGTATTCCTCCTTCAGCGAGCGGAACCGGATCAGCCAGCCGCCCGTCGACATGTCTGTCGCCGCCAGCTGGTTGAACATGTCGTCGAGCTCCTTGTGTTCGGCCACCGCGTGCCGGGCATCGGCCGTCGTCTCGGGCTTCCTCAGGATCGTCGACCACAGGGCCTGCTCCTCGGCGGCGGCGTGCCCCTTGATCTCCTTGGTCAGCTCTTCGAACAGCCGCTTGCGCTCCTCGCTCTCGCCCTCGGTCGCCTCCAGCTTGTCGAACAGTTCGCGGTGCCGGTCGTGGTCCTGAACCAGCGCCTCGAAGATGTCGTGGGGATAGGGTTTCGCACGCGCCATGGTCGGCCTCCGGTCTCGAAGGCCCAACAACGTCATGGAACAGCTAAGGTTGCCGGGCTAGGCCGCTTCGTCCTTGCCGAGGACCTCGCCCACCGTCGGCCGGTTGGCCGAAACGGTCATGTCGATGTCCCGCCGCTGAATGATCTCGCCGCAGCAGTCGCAGGCGAGGCGCGGCGTCAGCTCGTGGCCGCAGGTCCTGTGCTTGAACACCACGCCCGCATCCATCTCGCCATAGAGGTGCTTTGATCCCCATGCGTGCATGGTCAGCAGGACGTCGGACAGGTCCTTGCCCTTCTTGGTCAGTATGTATTCGTTCCTCGGCGGCCGCTCCGAATAGAGCCGGGGCTCGAGCACCCCGTGGGCCACCAGGGTCTTCAGGCGCGAGGCCAGGACGTTGCGCGCCACCCCCAGTCGCTCCTGCCACTGTTCGAACCGGCTGACGCCCTGGAAGGCGTCGCGGATGACGAGCAGGGTCCAGGGGTCACCAATCACTTCCAGCGTGGCGGCGATCGAACAGCTCTGGTCGGAATAGTCGGCGGTGCGTCCCATACGGAACAAGGTGACCTCGCGTCAGGCTTTTGACAAGTGGGTTGCGATTACGAACGCGCACGAGTACGTTTTTAAACGCAACGATATCTGGTCATCCCCGACCGGGCCTCGTCGCCAACCTGCAAAACTGGGCGGAGGCTTGTGTCTCCGCCCCTTCTTGTCCAAGCCGCCCGCATGACCGAGCCCAGCCTTTCCGACGTGCTTGCCTTCGCCTCCGTGGACGGCGTGCTCGAAGCGACCGCGCCACGCGGCCTGTCCAATGCGGCCCAGGCGACCCCGCCCGAGAAGGGCGCGCCTTTCGGCGGCCTCATGGCCGCCTTCGCCGTCCGGGCCATGCGCGAGGGCCTCGACCTCCAGGCGCCGCTGCGCACCCTGACGGTCCAGTTCCTGGCCTCCGCCCGCTTCGAACAGCCGGTCCGGTTCCTTCCCCGCATGGCCCGAGGCGGCCGCACCGTGGCCTACACCGGCCTCGACGCCGACCAGGCCGGCCGCCCGATCCTCCAGGCCATGGCCACCTGGGGCCGCGACGCCGAGGCCGAGGCCCTGAGCCCCCTCCACGCGCCACCGCCGCCGATCGCGAGCCTGGACCCGGAACACCGCATCAAGGGCCCGATGGCCCCGTACTTCACCAACTACGTCGAGTTCGTCTTCACGGGCCGCCCCAACATCCTCGGCGGCAACCGGGGCAAGCCCGTGGTCGAACGCCTCTGGATGCGGACGAAGGATGGCCTCCCGCTGGATCAGGAGCGGCTCTGTTTCCTGCTCGACGCCCTCTATCCGCCGGCCTGGACCGCCTTCCGCCGCCCGCCGATGATGACCTCGGTCGATCTCCGCTACGACATCCTGACCGATCCGACGCCGGCCCTCTGCCCGGATGGCTGGGCCTTCTTCGAATACCGGCTGACCGACCACGGCCTGGGCTGGTCGATGGACGACTGCGCCTGCTGGGGCGCGGACGGCACGCCCCTCGCCATCGCCCGCCAGCGCCGCAAGCTGCTCTGAAGGAGCCCCGCATGACCGCCCCCGTAACGATCATCGGAAGCCCGGTCTCCCCCTATGTCCGCAAGGTGCTGGCCGCCTGCGCGGTCAAGGGGATCGCTGTCGAGATCGACCCGGTCTCGCCCATGGTCACCAAGCCGGAGTTTCGCACCCTGAGCCCGCTCCGCCGCATCCCGGTCTGGATCGAGGGCGACGTGACCCTCTGCGACTCCTCCATCATCGTCCAGTACATCGAGGAGACCCGCCCCGGCCCATCGCTCTGGCCGGCCGACCCCGTCGAAAGGGCCCGCGCCCGCTACATCGAGGAATTCGCCGACACCCGCCTGTTCGACGTGCTGGGCTGGCGGCTCTTCTTCCAGATCGGCCTCAAGCCGATCTTCTTCGGCGAGGCCGGAGACGAGGACCTCATCCGCAAGTCCCGCGAGACCGACGCCCCGGAGATCTTCGACTACCTCGAGAGCCTGACGCCCGAGAACGGCTTCCTGTTCGGCGCCCTGTCCCTCGCCGACCTCAGCTTGGCCCCGGCCTTCTTCAACGCCCGCGCGGTGGGCGTCGCTGCGGAGCCCGCCCGCTGGCCTCGCCTCGCTGCCTGGCTCGACCGGATGGAGGCCGAAACCCCGCTCGGTGACCTCAACAAACTGGCCGGCAAGCTGATGCGCACCCCGCTCCACGCTCACCGCGCGCGGCTCGAACAGTTCGGCCTTACGCCGTCGAGCAGCCACGACTGGTCCGGCGAGACCGCCACCCGCGGCCCCATGACCCCGGTCTAGAGCTCTTGCCTCGCCGCCCCGTTCGGCCCATGTCCCCCACCACGCCATCCGCCTCCCGAGATTTCCCATGTCCGATCCCGTCGTCATCGTTTCCTTCGCCCGCACCCCGATGGGCGGCTTCCAGGGCGTTCTCTCCGGCGTGAAGGCCACCGAGCTGGGAGCCCAGGCGGTCAAGGCCGCCGTCGAGCGGGCCAGGGTCGATCCGGCCAGGGTCGACCAGATCTTCATGGGCTGCGTCCTGCCCGCCGGCCTCGGCCAGGCCCCGGCCCGTCAGGCCGCGCTCGGCGCCGGCCTCGGCCAGAACGTCGAGGCCACCACCGTCAACAAGATGTGCGGCTCGGGCCTGCAGGCCGCCGCCATGGCCCATGACGCGCTGAAAGCCGGCACCGCCGACGTCATCGTCGCGGGCGGTATGGAGTCCATGACCGGCGCTCCCTACGTCATGAACAAGCACCGGTCGGGCGCCCGCATCGGCCACGATGTGATCGTCGACACCATGTACATGGACGGTCTGGAAGACGCCTACACTCCCGGCAAGCTGATGGGCGCCTTCGCCGAGGACTCGGCGGGCCAGTACCAGTTCACCCGCGAGCAGCAGGACGCCTACGCCATCGAGAGCCTGAGCCGCGCGAATGCCGCGATCGCGTCAGGCGCCTTCAAGGCTGAGATCACCCCGGTCGAGGTGAAGACCCGCGCGGGCGTCGAGACGGTCGACACCGATGAACAGCCAGGCAAGGCCCGCCCGGACAAGATCCCGACCCTCAAGCCCGCTTTCGCCAAGGACGGCACCATCACCGCCGCCAACGCCTCGTCCATCTCGGACGGCGCCGCCGCCCTGGTCATGA
>CAMLNT010000150.1 GCA_946481425.1 uncultured Brevundimonas sp. | reverse complement strand
CGACGTAGATACCCGGCGTATGGATGTGGTCGGGGTCCAGCGAGCCGGTCGGGACGATCTCCTCGACCTCGACCACGCAGGCCTTGCCGGCGGTCGCCATCATCGGGTTGAAGTTGCGGGCGGTCTTGCGGAAGACGAGATTGCCGCGCTCGTCAGCCTTCCAGGCCTTCACGATCGACAGATCGGCGACCAGGCCGGTTTCCATGACATAGTCGCGACCGTCGAAGTTGCGCACTTCCTTGCCCTCGGCGACCAGGGTGCCGACGCCGGTGGCGGTGAAGAAGGCCGGAATGCCTGCGCCGCCGGCGCGGATGCGCTCGGCGAGCGTGCCTTGCGGGTTGAACTCGAGCTGGAGCTCACCGGCCAGGTACTGGCGCTCGAACTCCTTGTTCTCGCCGACGTAGGACGAGATCATCTTGGCGATCTGGCGGGTCTCCAGCAGCTGGCCGAGGCCGAAGCCGTCAACGCCCGCATTGTTGGAGATGACCGTCAGGCCTTTGACGCCCGTGTCGCGCAGGGCGGCGATCAGGAACTCCGGGATTCCGCAGAGGCCGAAGCCCCCCGACATCACCGTCATGCCGTCGAAGGTGAGCCCTTCGAGCGCGGATTTCGCGTCCGGATAGACTTTCTGCATCGCTCCCGCCTGATTTCTTGATCGCCCGATGAATAAACGCGGGCCTATGCGCTTCCTAAGGGGAAGGCGTCAGGGGAGCAAGGGCGGATGGCCGCCGTCAGGCGACGCGGGTGTTCCGGCGCGCCGGCTCGCTTTGCGCGGGCGCATCGGCCTCGACCTCGGCAAGGGCCGTGTTGATCGCGGCGCGCAGCCGCTCCGGCTTGATCGGCTTTTCGACAACGGCGGCCATGCCGATTTCCAGATAACGCTTGGCGTCGTCCGGGTCGGCGTTGGCCGTCAGGGCGATGATGGGGATGTCGGCGTTCGGCCCGTTCAGGGCGCGGATGGCGCGGGTCGCCTCGACGCCGTCCATGCGCGGCATCTTGATGTCCATCAGCACCAGGTCGTAGCGGCCCGACTGGACCGCCTCGAGCGCCTCGACGCCGTCCTCGGCCTGAGCCGAGGTGCAACCGAACATTTCGCACAGGGCCTGGGCGACGACGCGATTCGTCGCATTGTCGTCGACGATCAGGATGTGCGGCTGGGCCGCCAGGCTCAGTTCGGCCAGCTCTGCGACGTTGGAGGCCGGAGCCTCTTCGCTCTCGATCCAGACACGGGTGGCTGACAGGCCGAAGCGGAAGGTCGTGCCCTTGCCGGGGTTGGACTCGGCGCGGATCGATCCTCCCATGGCCTCGACCACCAGCTTGCAGATCGGCAGGCCCAGGCCGCCCGTCTTGGCGGTGTCGTTGTCGGCCACGACCTCGAACAGGTGGGGCATGCGGTCGGGCGCGATGCCCTGGCCGTTGTCGCGGACCCAAGCCTCGATGACGACCCGGTCCCCCTCGGCGCGGGCGGCCAGGAAGGCTTCGACCACACCATTGCGGGCATATTTCAGCGCATTGCCGATCAGCTGGTTGAAGATCTGGCGCAGCCGGACAGAGTCCAGCTCGGCGGCCAGTTCGGTGTCGCCCTCATAACCGATCATCAGGCTGACGCCGTCCTGCACGGCGCGAGGCCCCCACAGGGCCTGGAGGTCGTCCATCAGCTGACGCAGCAGGACCGGCTTGGGATTGAGGGTCAGCTCGCCGGCCTGGGCCCGGACCAGATCGAGCGCGTCCTCCAGGATGCGCATCGTCGTCTCGGACGAGTCCATGATGGTCTGGACATAGGCCTGGGCGTCAGGGCCCAGCGGCTGGCGGCGCAGCAGGTCGGCGACGGCCGCCACGCCATTCATCGGCGTGCGCAGTTCGCGGCTGAGCAGGGTCAGGAAGCTGGACTTGGCGCGGGCGGCGGCCTCGACGGCCTGCTGGGCCTCGGCGCGGGCGGACAGCACCTCGGCCTTGAGGCGGTCGGCCTCGGCGTCGCGGCGGCCGCCGGCCTGGAGCAGGCGCACCAGGGTTGCGACGCCCTGGTAGCGGCCCTGCTGGGTGATGATGAAGCCGCGCAGCACATTGTGTGCGCCCTGGGCCAGAAGCGTGTCGGTCAGGGCCGATACGGCGATCGATCCCTCGACCACCACCGGCTCAATGTCCATCAGCGTCGAGACGGGGCGGGCGCCATAGAGGGTCCGGCCGTTCTCCGAGGCGAGCTTGCGCAGGAACGGGTCACGCTCGACCACGCCGACCGGGCGATCGTCCTCGACGACGGCCAGTAGCAGCGCCTCCGGTTCGGCGTCGAAACGCGCGAAAGCCTCCGAGCACAGCGTCTCGGGGGTGATCGGGGAGGAATGCTCGCAAAACGCGTCGATGGTCGGCATGCGGGGCCGTTACTCCTGTTACCGGAGCACTATCCACAGGAGCGCTTGCAGAAGCGTTAAACGTGAAACGTAGCGTTTTTCAGAGCTTGGCCGTCTCGCTTGAGAGCCAGTCGAGATAAGGCGCGTGGCTGGCCCCGGCATCGACGCCCAAGGCGATCACGGCGGGGGTGTCGTAGGGATGCCGCTCCACGATGAAGCCCCTCAGCCGCTCGGCGCAATCGCCGCGCGTCTTGAAGACGGCGACGGTTTCCACGGCCCGCTCCACCGCGCCCTGCCAGCGATAGATGGACCGCCCGGCGCCAAGCACGTTGACGCAGGCGGCCAGTCGCTCGGCCACGGCTTCGGCCGCCACGGCCTCTGCGGTTTCCGCGTCGGGCCATGTGGTGTAAAGGAGCGCGATCTTATCCACGTCTGGAACCCTCCGCATGCGCGCGGCCCCAAGGCCGACCGCAGGTTTGTCATGTCCGAAACCCCCTCAAAGCCGCAAGGGTCCGCGCTCGTCCTTTTCTCGGGCGGCCAGGACTCCGCCACCTGCCTGGCCTGGGCGCTGGACCGTTTCGCACGCGTCGAGACGGTGGGCTTCGACTATGGCCAGCGCCATGCGGTCGAGCTGGAGGCCCGGCTGCGGGTGCTGGACCGTCTGCCGCGCCTGAAACCCGAATGGGCGGGACGGCTGGGCGAGGATCACTCCATCGACATCCGGGGCTTCGGCCAGATCGCTTCAAGCGCCCTGACGGAGGAGCGGACCATCGAGATGGACGACCGCGGCCTGCCGACAAGCTTCGTGCCCGGCCGCAATCTTGTGTTCCTGACCTATGCGGCGGCGCTGGCCGATCGCCGGGGCATGGAGGTGCTGGTCGGCGGCATGTGCGAGACGGACTTCTCGGGCTATCCAGATTGCCGTCGTGACACGCTGGACGCGCTGCAGTCGGCGCTGCGGCTCGGCATGGCCCGCGACTATGTCATCTCGACGCCTCTGATGGCTCTGAGCAAGGCCGATACCTGGGCGCTGGCCGAGCAGGTCGGCGGACGGAGCCTCGTCGAACTGATCCTGGAAGACAGCCACACCTGCTATCTCGGCGAACGCGGCGAGCGTCACGCGTGGGGCTACGGCTGCGGAACGTGCCCGGCCTGTGAGCTGCGCGCCGCGGGCTGGGCGGAATATGCCGGAGTTCCGGCATGACCTATTCGGTCAAGGAGATGTTCCTCACCGTCCAGGGGGAAGGCGGCCAGGCGGGGCGGCCGGCGGTCTTCCTGCGCTTTGCCGGCTGCAATCTGTGGAACGGGCTGGAGAGCCATCGGGCCACGGCGATCTGCACCTTCTGCGACACCGACTTCGTCGGGACCGACGGTGACGGGGGCGGCAAGTTCGAGACGCCTGAAGCCCTGGCCGAGGCGGTCGCCGACAAGTGGATCGGCGCTGACGGCATGCCGAAGCTGGTCGTCTGCACGGGCGGCGAGCCGTTGCTGCAGCTCGACCCCGCCCTGATCGAGGCCTTGCACGCGCGAGGCTTCGACATCGCGGTGGAAACCAACGGCACCCAGGCCGCGCCCGATGGCATCGACTGGATCTGCGTCAGCCCCAAGGCCGATGCGCCGGTGGTCCAGACGTCGGGCCAGGAGTTGAAGCTGGTCTATCCGCAGGACAAGGCGCGGCCGGAACGCTTCGCCCATCTCGATTTCGAGCGCTTTTGGCTTCAGCCCATGGACGGGCCGGACCTGGAGGCCAACACGCGCGCGGCGTTCGACTACTGCCTCGCCCATCCCCAGTGGCGCCTGAGCGTCCAGACCCACAAATACATCGGCGTTAGATGAGCCAGTTCTTCGAAGTCACCAAGGCCACGCATTTCGACGCGGCCCACCACTTTCCGATGGGTCCGGCGGACAGCCCGCACCGGCGCGTCCACGGCCATTCGTTCCTGGTCGAGGCGACCGTGCGCGGGCAGCGTTCGGGCGACATGGGGTTCGTCGTCGACCTGACGAAGCTGGAAGCGGGCCTGAAGGCCGCAGCCGCCGAACTGGACCACGGCCTGCTCAACGATCACGCCGGTCTTGAGAAGCCCAGCCTGGAGGCCCTGTGCCTGTGGTTCGCCAACCGGCTGAAGCCGGAATTTCCGGGCCTGTCCAGGATCGCCCTGATGCGCCCGACCATCGGCGAGCGGTGCGTGCTGGAGGTCTGAGCCCGGGTTCGGGCTGTCAGGCGGACTGCGAAAAACACCGTCCAAGTCGTCCGGGTCGTTCGCCTCGTCCGGATTCGCCGGCGCGCGCCGAAGATGACCATCACCATGTCAAAGATCGGCGCTGATCCTAGCGCCGATCTTGTGGGGCGAGGAAAACTCGCGTCTCCGGAAAGCGGAGGGCGCGGAAAATCAGGCGTTTGAGCCCAACGGCGCCGGGCGTCTAGCGGTCGTCGCGCGGGCGATAGACCGAACAATCCTCGTTGGAGCCGTCGCGAACCCGGCGCTGGCATTCGCGCTGCATCTGGCGAAGCTCTTCGGCGTCCGAGGTCGTGACGGCGTCCACGCCCGCGCCGACGACCGCGCCGGTTGCCCCGGCCGCTGCACCCACGACGGCGCCGGCGGTGCCGACCACAGCGCCAACGAGGCAGCCCTGAAGGCCCAGCGAGGCCGTCAGGACGGCGGCGAGGGCGAGGGTGCGAAGGATGGGCTTGGACATGACGGGCTCCGGGAGATGGTCCTCCCATAGCCCGTCATGGTTAGCGCATGATGACCAGACAGTGGCCGATTAACGGCTGTCGACCATCACGAGTTCGGCGTCTTCGACGGCCCGGATGGTCAGTTCTGCCTCATCCTTGATGGCCGCGCCGTCGCGGTGGCCGATGGCGACTCCATTGACCTCGACCGAGCCGACCGCCGGCACCAGATAGCCGCGGCGGCCTTCGCCCAGCGGATAGGTGATGACCTCGCCGGCCTTGAGCGTCGCGCCGAGCACCCGGGCGTCGGCGTTGATCTTCAGCGCGTCCTCGTCGCCCGGAATGCCCGAGGCCAGGACCTCGAAGCGGCCGTCGCGGTGCGCCTTGGGGAAGGGCTTCTGGTCCCAGCTGGGCGGGGCGCCCGGCTTGTCGGTTTCGATCCAGATCTGGAACAGGGTCGTGGTCTCGGGCTCCAGATTGTACTCGGCGTGGCGAACGCCCGTGCCCGCGCTCATGACCTGGACGTCCCCCGCGCCGGTCCGGCCCTTGTTGCCCATCGAGTCCTGATGGGTGATCGCGCCTTTGCGGACATAGGTGATGATTTCCATGTCGGCGTGCGGATGGGGCGGGAAGCCCGAGTTGGCCGCGATGGTGTCGTCGTTCCACACGCGCAGCCGGCCCCAGCCCATGTTGTTGGGGTCATAGTGGCTCGCGAACGAGAAGTGATGCTTGGCGTCCAGCCAGCCGTGGTTGGCGCCGCCGAGTTTGTCGAAGGGTCTGCGCTCGATCATGAGAGGTCCTCCCAAGGGATGATGATGGAGCCTATATAGGTAACAAGATCAGTTACGGAAGCCCCGTCTGCCCTCGATGCCTCAGCATCGCGTCCGCCAGCACGCAGGCCGCCATCGCCTCGACCACCGGCAC
>CAMLNT010000149.1 GCA_946481425.1 uncultured Brevundimonas sp. | reverse complement strand
CGGCGCGTCCTGCACCTCGAGCGTCTTCAAACCCTCATAGCGCCCGATACCGTGGTCGATGTGCACGACCAGATCGCCCGTGTTCAGGCCCGAGGCCTCCGCGAGGAAGTTCGACGCCCGCCGCTTCTTCCTCGGACGCGCCAACCGGTCGCCCAGGATATCGGTCTCGGAGATGACCGCCAGGTCGCCGGCTACGAAGCCATGCTCTACCGGCAGCACCGCCCGCTGGACGGTCTCGAGCGACCGCCCTAGGGCCGACGGCCAGTCGGCCGCCAGCGGCGCGTCAGCCAGCCCATGGTCCGCCAGCATGACACCGAGGCGATCCGACGACCCCTCCGACCAGGACGCGAACAACACCCGCTTGCCCTGACTCTGAAGGGCTTTGGCATGGGCCGTCACGGCCTCGAACAGATTGACGCTGTCCTGCGCCCGTTCGGCGGCGAAGGTACGTCCCTGTGCGCCGCCCATATCGACGACCGCCGGGCCTTCGCTGCGGAAGGCGCTGAACCGCCGCCAGGCCAACGTCGACAGCCGCTCGTCCCACTCGCCGCGCGTCAGGTAGAGCGCATCGGGCTTGAGCGCTCGATAGGGCTGCCCCGCTCGGCCGACTTCACGCCGCGCCTCATAGGCGTCCTCAATCATTGCCAGCCGCTCGTCGCGCGATTGCTCGGCGAGAGCGTCCAGCAACACGACCGCGTCAGCCGGAAGATAATCGAACACCGTCTCCAGTCGTTCGTGCAGCAGCGGGAGCCAGTGCTCCAGACCTTGGCGTCGCGCGCCCTCCGACACCGCCTGATAGACCGGATCGTCGGCCCCGGCGCCAAAGGTCTCCAACCAGCGACTCCGGAAACGTGAGATGGCCTGCGGATCCAGCTGGATTTCCGACACCGGCAACAGCTCGACCTCGGTCAATTGGCGCGTCGAACGTTGGGTCTCCGGATCAAAGGCGCGGATCGACTCCAGCGTATCGCCGAAGAGGTCTAAGCGCACCGGCTCGGCTGCTCCCGGCGGGAAGACATCGATTACTCCGCCCCGAATCGCGAACTCGCCGCGCTCCGACACCGTCGAGGCCCGCTGATAGCCGTTGACCGAAAAGTGCTGCTCCAATTCCGCCATGTTCACGACCCGGCCGACTCGCGTCGACCAGGCGGCATGGTTCATGGCCGCTCGCGCTGGCAGACGCTGGACCGCCGCCGCGACCGACGCAATCACCAGCAGCGGCTTACCCTCGCCGCCGCGCGCCAGTCGCGTCAAAACCGCCATCCGATCCGCCGCGACGCCCGCCGACGGTGAAACCCGGTCGTACGGCAGGCAGTCCCACGCCGGCAGCCTGAGGATCTCGATATCCGGCGCGAAGAAGCCCAGCGCATCGGCCAGCGCGTTGCCGCGCTGGAAGTCTCGCGCAACGAACAGCCCAACCCCGCCACGCCGACGCAGCAGGTCGCCGGTCACCAGGGCGTCGAAGCCCTCCGGTGTCCCGGCGAGCTCCAGTCCCCCGGGATCGGTGGCGATACGCGGCTCACTCACGAAAGCTCCTCACGCCCGAAGACGATGATCCGGTCCAGCATGGGGCCCGCAAACTCGGCGTCCGGCTCGGCGCTGCCGAGAATCCAGGTCCACAGCTTGTCGTCCGGCGCGTCCATAAGCGCCTCGAACTGATCGAGCTCGCCCTCATCCATCGCGGCCAGCTTCTGGTCGGCGAACGGCCCGAGCACGAGGTCGCACTCGCGCATTCCCCGCCGCCAGGCGCGGTACTTCAGGCGTTGCACGCGCGACATGTCCTCGGCCACCGGTTTTCACCCGTCCGTTCAAAGAAATCTGGGCCGCTGAAATAGGCCCTCCGCGACCTTATCGCTAGCCGCTAAGGTCCAAACATGCGGCCTCAGATTCTGTTTCCGCTCTTCGCAGACATCTCCACGCTGAAGGGCGTCGGCGAGCGCGTCCGCGCGCCGCTTCAGAAGATCGCCGGGCCCCTCGTCCGCGATGTGGCTTTCACTCTTCCCCATGGCCTGATCCAGCGCCGGCGCATCACCGCAGCCTCGGCTATCGAAGGCCAGTGCGGCGTCTTCGAAATCCAGATCGATCAGCACATGCCGTCGCGCAAACCCGGCCAGCCCTACAAGGTGCGTGGCTTCGACGAGACAGGCTGGATCCATCTCATCTACTTCAAGACCTACGGCGACAGCTTGCTGAAGAGCCTGCCCGTCGGCGCGAAACGCGTCGTCTCCGGCAAGGTCGAGCGCTTCGGTTCCGAGGTGCAGATCCCCCACCCCGACTTCGTGGTCCCGCCAGAAAAGGCGGGCGATATCCCGACGGTCGAGGCCGTCTATCCAGCCGGCGGCGGTCTTTCTTCGCGCCAGGTCCGCAAGTTCGCGCTCGAAGCCCTGAGCCAGACCCCGCCGCTTCCCGAATGGCAGGACCCGGCCTGGCGCCAGAAGCAGTCCTGGTCCGGCTGGCGCGAGGCGCTCGAGTCCGCACATCAGCCGCGCGCAGACACCGATCTCGAACCCGGATCACCGGCCCGAAGGCGCCTCGCCTTCGACGAGCTTCTGGCCCACCAATTGGCCCTCGCCCAACGCAAGCGCGCCCGGCGAAAGCTCTCCGCACCGATCCTGACGGCGGGCGCCTTGTCCTGGACCCTGGAAGCCGCCCTGCCATTCGCCCTGACGGGCGCACAGGCCAGGGCCCTGTCCGAAATCCGGGCCGACCTTTCGTCAGGGGCGCGGATGGGGCGGCTGCTCCAGGGCGACGTGGGCTCGGGCAAGACGGCCGTCGCCCTGCTCGCCATGGCGGCCGCTGTCGACAGCGGCTTTCAGGCCGCCCTGATGGCCCCGACTGAAATCCTGGCCCGCCAGCATCACGAACGCCTCCAGCCCCTGCTCGCAGCGGCGGGGATCGACTGCGTCCTTTTGGTCGGCCGCGACAAGGGCGCCGCGCGACTGCGCGCCATGAGCGGCCTCGCCGACGGTTCGACCGCCGTCGTCATCGGCACCCACGCCCTGTTCCAGGAAGCGGTCCAGTTCGCGAACCTCGGCCTCGCGGTCGTGGACGAACAGCACCGATTCGGCGTGGCTCAGCGTAACCTTCTTCAGGCCAAGGCCGGCGCGAGAAACGCAAAAGAGGGCGAGGGCGGCGCGCATCTTCTGACCATGTCGGCCACGCCGATTCCGCGCACCCTGGAACTGACCCAGTACGGCGACCTGGACGTCTCCCGCCTCGACGAGAAGCCGCCGGGCCGTCAGCCGATCACCACCAGCGTCCTGCCGACGGATCGCATGGAAGCCGTCCTCGACCGCCTCGGCCAGGTCATCGAGACCGGCGCCCAGGCCTACTGGATCTGTCCACTGGTCGCCGAAAACGTCGAAATCGACCTCGCCTCCGCAGAGGCTCGCGCCGCCGCCCTGCGCGCCCGGTTCGGCGACCGCGTCGGCCTCGTTCACGGCCAGATGCCCGGCGCGGAGCGCGAGGCCGTAATGGCCGCCTTCGCCCGCAACGACCTCTCCCTGCTGGTCGCCACGACGGTCGTCGAAGTCGGCGTGGACGTGCCCAACGCCACAATCATGATCATCGAACAGGCTGAGCGCTTCGGGCTGGCGCAGTTGCACCAGCTTCGCGGCCGTGTCGGTCGCGGCGAGGGCAAATCCGCCTGCGTCCTCCTCTACGACCCCCCGCTGAGCCAGGTCGCCCAGGCGCGCCTTGAGGTCGTGCGCGGGACCGAGGACGGCTTCGTCATCGCCGAACAGGATTGGGCCATGCGCGGCGGCGGCGACCCGCTCGGCTTGCGTCAGGCCGGCCTGCCGGCCTATCGCTTCGCCGACCCCGTCGCCCATCGCGATCTGCTGCTCGCAGCCGCTGACGACGCCCGCATCCAGTTGGCCCGCGACCCGGACTTCTCCAGCGAACGCGGACAGGCGCTGAGGGTGCTCACCGAACTGTTCGACTGGAAGCCGGACCGGACGGACCAGCCGGACTAGTCTTTCCTGCGCGCAGCCTTCTTCGGCTTCGGGGCCAGGGCCAGCTCAACGGATCGGCGCGCCCAGCCTACAGCTTCTTCCGGATCGTCCAGCGCCGTCTCGGGCAGCGACCAGTAGGCCATGGACATCGTCTCACTGTCCTTGGTCGGATAGGTGAACTGACGCGCGCCTTCGGCCTTCAGGGCCTCGGCTAGGTCGCCGGTCGCCTTCAGCCAGATCACGCCGTCATCCAGAATGGCGAACATCGCGCCGCGCTGTTTGACGCCGGCCGCGCCGAACATGCGCTTGATCTCGATCGGCCCCAGCCCGGACAGGTGATCTCGCACCCAGTCGCCGAAGGCGGGATCGTAGGCCATCAGGCGTTCGGCGCCGGAACGATCGTCACGCTCTCGCCGCAGCCGCAGGCGTCCGTCTCGTTCGGATTGCGGAAGACGAACTTCGAGGCCAGCCGGGTCGTCTCGTAATCGATCTCCGAGCCCAGCAGGAACAGCACGGCCTTGGGTTCGATGACAACCTTCGCGCCCTTGTCCTCGACGACCTCGTCTAGTGGGTCGATCGTCTCGGCGTAGGAGACAACATATTCCTGGCCCGCACAGCCGCCGTTCTTGACCCCCACGCGCAGGGCGGCGGCCGGCTTCTCGGCCCGGGCCATGATCTCGCGCACGCGCTCGGCCGCGGCGTCCGTCAGACGGACGACCTGAGGTCTCGGACGACGGCGAATGGTCTGGGTTTCCATCAGAACATGTTCAAGGCCAGCTTGGCCTCGTCACTCATTCGGGACGCATCCCACGGCGGATCGAACACCAGGTGCGCGGAGGCGGAGCGGATGCCCTCGACCTTGCGCACAGCATCCTCGACCCATCCCGGCATTTCGCCGGCCACCGGACAACCCGGCGCGGTCAGGGTCATTTCGATCAGCACGTCGCGATCATCGTTGATGTCGACCTTGTAGATGAGGCCCAGCTCATAGATGTCGACCGGAATTTCCGGGTCGAACACGGTCTTGAGCGCGTCGACGATGGCGTCCGTCAGATTGGCGATCTCGAGCTCGGTCAGCGCCCCCGCTTGCGGGGCGTCCCACGACTTGGCGAACGTCTCGCTGCTGGTGATCTTGGGGTCGTCCATCTGCGTCACTGAAAGAAGGTCCGGGCCTTGATGAGGGCGTCGACGAAAGCGTCCACGTCCTCGAGCGTATTATATAGGGCGAAACTCGCGCGAACGCTCGACGTCAGGCCGAAGCGGGCCATCAGCGGCTCGGCGCAGTGCTGGCCGGCGCGAACGGCCACGCCGTACCTGTCGAGGATCTGGGCGATGTCGTGAGCATGCACGCCCTCGACGGTGAAGGACAGGATGGCCCCCTTCCCCTCCGCCGTTCCCAGCGGCTGGAACCAGTTGAACCCGTGCAGCGCCTCGAAGGCTCGGTCGTGCAGGGTCCTCTCATGCGCATCCACGGCGGCCCGGTCGAAGCCGGACAGCCAGTCGATCGCGGCGCCCAGGCCGATGGCTTCCAGGATCGGCGGCGTGCCCGCCTCGAACCGGCGCGGCGGCTCGGCGTAGCGGACAGCGTCTTCGGACACGCTCTCGATCATCTCGCCGCCGCCCTGATACGGCGGCAGGGCCGCCAGCGCCTCGGCCTTGCCGTAGAGGACGCCGATGCCCGTCGGGCCATAGAGCTTGTGGCCGGTGCACACGTAGAAGTCGCAGTCGAGCGCCTTCACGTCCGGGCTGGCATGAACCGCGCCCTGACAGCCGTCGACGACCATGATCGCCCCGGCGGCATGGGATAGTTTCGTGATCTCGGCGATCGGATTGAGGGTCCCCAGCACGTTCGACATGTGGGTGATCGAGACCACCCGCGTCCTGGGCCCGATCAGGGACGCCAGATGCGCCATGTCTAGCGAACCGTCCTCCGCCACCCGCGCGAACTTCAGCACCGCGCCCCGCCGCTCGCGCAGCAGGTGCCAGGGCACGATGTTGGAGTGGTGCTCCATCTGGC
>CAMLNT010000148.1 GCA_946481425.1 uncultured Brevundimonas sp. | reverse complement strand
CGTCGATGGCCGGGAAGCGCCCACGCTCGGCGATCTTGCGCTCCATGACGATGTGGCCGTCGAGAATCCCGCGCACGGCGTCGGCGATCGGCTCGTCATGGTCGCCGCCGTCGACCAGCACGGTGAACAGGCCGGTGATCGGACCGGCCCGCTTGCCGTCCGCACGGATCGGGCCGGGGCCGGCGCGCTCCAGCAGCTTGGGCAGCTCGGAAAAGACCGTGGGGGTGTAGCCCTTGGTCGTCGGCGGCTCTCCGGCCGCGAGACCGATTTCGCGCTGGGCCATGGCGAAGCGGGTGACCGAATCCATCAGGCACAGGACTTCCAGCCCCTGGTCCCGCAGATATTCCGACAGGGCCATCGTCATGTAGGCGGCCTGGCGGCGCTTCAGAGCGGGTTCGTCGGAGGTGGCGACCACGACGATAGAGCGGCGCAGGCCTTCCTCGCCCAGCGTCTCCTCGATGAACTCGCGAACCTCGCGGCCCCGTTCACCGATCAGGCCGACCACGACAGCGTCGCAGCTGGCTTCGCGCGCCAGCATGGACAGCAGGACAGACTTGCCGACGCCCGAGCCGGCGAAGATGCCCAGGCGCTGGCCCCGGCAGGTGGTGACGAAGGTGTCGAGCGCACGCACGCCCAGGTCCAGCCGCTCGCCAACCCGGTCGCGCGAATGGGCGGCGGGCGGCGCGGCCCTCAGCGGATAGGGATGCGGCCCGCGCGGCAGCGGACCCTTGCCGTCGATCGGATTGCCGAAGGCGTCGACGATACGGCCAAGCCAGGCGGTGGTCGGCCGGACCGCCGCCCCGTCCGCGACCAGCTTGATGTCGGCGCCGGGCGAGACGCCCTCGACCGGACCGAAGGGCATCAGAAGCGCCTTGGCGTCGCGGAAGCCCACGACCTCCGCCGGCAGGGGATCATTGGCCCCGCCGCGCACGATCTCGGCGCGCGCGCCGACCGACAGGCGGGACAATCCGCCCCGGGCCTCGATCAGCAGGCCGGACACGGCCGCGACCTTGCCGGTCACGACCAGCGGATCGACGGCGCGGACGGCTTGGACGAGATGACGCAAAAGGAGGCCCCGGAACTGACCCCCACGGATGCGGGAACGTGGTTAACGGCGGGTGAAGGATCGTCCTTCTGGCCCCCATGTCCACAGACGAGGCTACGGCTGGATCGCCTCCGCCTCGCCTTCCGGCGTGTCGGTCGGGCCGCGGTCGCCGGCGGTCAGGACGGCGCCGGCCGAGGCGCCGATGATGCAGGCGATGGCCAGCCACTGCTGCCCCGTCAGCTGCTCGTGCAGCAGGATGAGGCCCGACAGGGCGCCAATGGCCGGATCGAGGCTGAGCAGCACCCCGAAGGTCCGCCGCGGGATGTGGCGCAGGGCCGCCATCTCCAGCGTATAGGGCAAGGCGCTCGAAAGGATCGCCACGCCGAACCCCATGGCCAGGATCGGCAGGCTGAGCAGGGCGCCGGACATCAGGGGCTCGATCCCGACCGGCAGGACCACGATCATCGCCGCCGCCATGCCGAGCGCCAGCGACCGGCCGGCGTCCAGGCCTGACAGTCGCTTGCCCAGGATGATGTAGAGCGCCCAGAACACGGCCGCGAGCGCGGCGAACCCCGCGCCGACCGGATCGATCGGCTGGCCGGTCAGGGGCAGGAGCAGCATCAGGCCGGCCGCCGCCAGCACCACCCACAGCACATGGCTGAGCCGCCGCGCGCCCAGCATCGCCACCGCCAGCGGCCCGAGGAATTCGATTCCGAGCGCCACGCCGATCGGCAGGGTCCTGAGGGACAGATAGAAGCTGAGGTTCATCGCCCCCAGCACGAGGCCGAAGACCAGCGTCAGGATCAGGCGCCCGCGCGAGCGCTTCGCCCGCCACGGCCGGAAGATCACCGCCATCAGGAGCGCCGACAGGACGACGCGCAGGGTGACCGTTCCCTCTGCCCCGATGGCCGGGAACAGGGTCTTGGCCACGGCTGTGCCGGTGGCGAAGGAGAGCATGGCCGCCAGCATGGCCAGATAGGGCCAGGCGGCCCGGATCAGGCCGGGCATGTCTTCACGTCTGTGGGCCAGGGAAAGCATGGCGCAAGCCTAGCCGGATCGGCCCTGTGCTTCCCGGCGATTTTCGAACAGAGTGCGCCTGAATTCGTCAAACAGGGCCCTCACATGCCGGATTTCGTCACCCTCGACGCTTTCGACCGCAAGCTTCTGGCGCGGGCACGGGCGAACAATCTGGAGCCGGCGCGCGTGACGGCCGAGGCCGTGGGTTTGTCCGAGTCTGCCGTGCTCCGGCGGATGCGCCGCCTGAGGGCCGAGGGCGTGATCGCTCGCGACATAGCCGTGGTCGCCCCCGACCGGATCGCGTCGCGGATCATCCTGCATGTCCTGGTCAAGATGATCAGTCAGGACCGTAAGGCATCTGACGCCTTTACCGCCGCCATGAAGGCCAGCCGCGAGGTCCAGGCGGCCTGGGACGTAACCGGCGAATGGTCGTTCCTGCTCAACGTCGCCGTGCCCGCCATGTCGGACTACGAGGCCTTCTGCCGTCGCGAACTGACGACGGAGGCCCACGTCCAGGCCTTCCAGTCCATGATCACCATCCGCGAGATCGTCGCGTTTGATCCGTCCTGGGCCGATCTGGGATAGGCGTCAGCCCAGTCGACCCACCAGCTCGCGGGCGAACTCCGACAGGGTGTCGTCGCGCGCGCCCATCACGATGATCCGGTCTCCGGGGCGGGCCAGCGCGATCAGCCGGTCGCCGCAGGCCGGCCGGTCCGCCAGAGCCTCGGCCTTCACGCCCAGCACCTGAAGGTCGGCGGCCAGTTCCCGGCTGCCGACCGAGCGGTCGGTGGTGCCGCCGTAGTAGACCGGCTCGGGCATGAGCAGCACATCGTCGGCGCCGAGCCCGTCCCTGAACGCCTCGGCCAGCTCGCGCCGCATCAGCCGGATCGGGCCATAGCCGTGCGGCTGGAACATGATCAGCAGGCGGCCCGGGAAGGCGCGCAGGGTCCTGAGCGTGGCCGCGATCTTGTCGGGGTTATGGGCGAAATCGTCGATCACGGTGACGCCACCGGCCGTGCCCGTCACTTCGAGCCGGCGCCGGACCCCCCGGAAATCGGACAGAGCCTGGGTCGCGCGGGCGAGGTCGACGCCCAGCGCCTGCGCCGCCAGCAGCGCCGCCAGCGCATTGGCGACATTGTGTGCGCCCGGCGTCGCGAGGCTGACCGGAAAGCGCTCGTCGTCGCGGGTTCGAGCCGAGAAGTCGACGCCATCCGGCCGCAGCAGCACATCGACCGCCGACAGGTCGGCGGACGGGCTCTCGAGGCTGAAGGTCACGGCCTGACCGGCACGGCCCGCGAGGGCCAGCGACTCGGCGTTATCGAGGTTCAGCACTGCGACCCGGCTCTTGCCCACAAAGCCTCCGAACAGCACGCGCAGTTCCTCCATCGACTTGTGATCGAGGCTGACGTTGGAAACGACGGCCACCGTCGGCTCATAGAAGGCGATCGAGCCATCCGACTCGTCGACCTCAGCTGCGAAGATGGCCTCCCCCCCGACCCTGGCCGCGGCAAATGGCGTATCGGGCGTGACATAGTTCAGCATGTCCGCCCCGTTGATCACGGTCGGGTCCAGTCCTGCCCGGTCGAGGATCCAGGTCAGCATGGCCGTGATCGTGGATTTGCCCGACGTCCCCGCCACGCCGACCCGCTCGGTCGAGGCGTTGAAGAGCTGGCTCAGCAACTCCGCGCGGCGCTGGACCCTGGCCCCGACGGCGCGTGCCGAGATCATGTCCGGAACCGTGTCCTCGACGGCCGCGGAGGCGACGAGGATCTGTTCTTCGCTGGTCACGCCGGACCCATCCTGCGGATGCAGGCCGACGCCCTGGCTGCGCAGGAAGTCGAATCGGCCGCCCACACGGGCCTGATCGAGCGCGCGATCGGACCCCTCGACGGCAAAGCCGCGCGCCCGCATGATGAGCGCAAGCGGGGCCATGCCCGAGCCGCCGACGCCGCAGAAGAAGTAGGACGGTTTCGTCATGCGGCCTCTATAGACGCGTCCTGAGTTTTGGGGAGAGGCCGTTGGCCGCAGCAGCATTCAGGATCGGCGTCGTGGCCCCGGCCGGCCGGTTCTCGAAACGATCCGCCGAGCGCGCCGTCGAGATGGCCGCCCTGCGACCCGGCCGGCCGATCGAACTGGAATTCCACCCCCAGTGCTTCCTGACCAGCGGCCACTTCGCCGGACCCGACGAGGCCCGCGCCCGCGCCATCGTCGAGATCGGCAATGATCCGGCGATCGATGCGGTCTGGTTCGGGCGCGGCGGCTATGGCTCGAACCGGGTCGCCGAGCGCGCCGTGGCCGGACTTTCCCACGCCGCGCTGAAGAAGCCCTGGCTCGGCTATTCCGACATGGGCTTCATGCTCGCGGCTCTGTTCAACGCCGGGGCCACCAATGTCGCCCACGGGCCGATGGTCGCCGACGGAGGCCGCTACAAGGGCGCCGAGCCGCTGATGCGGGCCCTGGACTGGCTGGTCGAAGGCAAGGCCGACGCCTGCGAGCCGTCCGCGCTCAAGGACAGCAGCCTGGCCTTCAACCTCGCTGTCCTCACCGCCATGCTGGGCACGCCGCTCGAGCCGGACTTTACCGGCCGCGTCCTGATGCTGGAGGAGGTCTCCGAGCACCATTACCGGATCGACCGGATGATGTTCCAGCTGACCTCGACCGCCTCGGTGCGGCGGGCCTCCGGCCTCCGCCTCGGCCGCTGCTCGGCCATTCCCGACAACGATCCACCCTTCGAACAGACGGAGGAGGAGATCGCCCAGCACTGGTGCGCCGTCTCGGGCATCCCCTATCTCGGCCGCGCCGATATCGGCCACGACAGCGGAAACAAGGTCGTGCCGTTCCGTTAGGGACGGAGCGTTCCGGGAGATGACCATGCGCCCTGCCCTTCTTTCCATCCTGCTGCTGGCGGCCTGTGCCGGGTCGCCCGGGCAAGGCCGTCCGGCTGATCCGGGCTATTTTTCGGGACAGGGCACGGCGGGCCTGAATGAGGCGATCCGCATCGCCAATCTTCGCATCATCCCGCTGGAGATCGTGGAGGACAGCCGGTGTCCCGCTGACGTCCAGTGCGTCTGGGCCGGGCGGCTGGTCGCCCGGGTGCAGATCCAGTCCCCGGATTTCGCCACCCGCACGGAAGCCATGGAGCTGGGCCGCGGCATCGCGCTTGAGGACGCCCGCTCGCTGACCCTCAGCGCCGTGGAGCCCGAGCGCCGCCAGGGCGAGGGTCCGCCGCCGGGCAGCTACCGCCTGACCTTCACCCTCGGGCCGGGCGACTGATCCCGCACAGGTGAAAGCCGCCCGTCGGAGGGACGGGCGGCTCTCGTCTCCACGTTCGGGAACGGTCCGCGGGGTCGGTGGCGGGCCGCGGGCGGCCCGTCCGTGGAGAGGTCGTGAGCGAAGCCCTAGTTGGACGCGCGCCCGGCGGCGAAACTGGAATCCGCTTTCGCCCGGCGCGCTTTAGGGCTCCATGTCGTCCTGGCCCTCGTCGGGCTCGGGATGGGCCAGCATGTCGTCGGCGATCTTGTCCGACGAGCCGCGCACGGCCTTCTCGATCTGCTCGGCGATGTCCGGATTGGCCTTGAGGAAGTCGCGGACGTTCTCACGCCCCTGGCCGATGCGGGTCGAGTCGTAGGAGAACCACGAGCCGGACTTCTCGATGATCCCGGCCTTCACGCCCAGGTCGATGATCTCGCCGATCTTGGAGACGCCCTCACCGTACATGATGTCGAACATCACCTCGCGGAACGGCGGGGCGACCTTGTTCTTGACCACCTTCACGCGGGTGGCGTTGCCGACGATCTCGTCACGGTTCTTGATCGCGCCGGTGCGGCGGATGTCGAGGCGGACCGAGGCGTAGAACTTCAGCGCATTACCGCCGGTGGTCGTCTCGGGCGAGCCGTACATGACCCCGATCTTGTGGCGGATCTGGTTGATGAAGATGACGATGCACTTGGACTTGGAGA
>CAMLNT010000147.1 GCA_946481425.1 uncultured Brevundimonas sp. | reverse complement strand
CCGCCTGGTCGACCCTGACACTCGGCATCGCGCTGGGCAGCTGGTGGGCCTACTACGAGCTCGGCTGGGGCGGCTGGTGGTTCTGGGACCCGGTCGAGAACGCCTCGCTGATGCCGTGGCTGGCCGGCACGGCCCTGCTGCATTCCGCCATCGTGCTGGAGAAGCGGGGGGCGCTGATCAGCTGGACCCTGCTGCTCGCGATCCTGACCTTCTCGCTCAGCCTGCTGGGCACCTTCCTCGTGCGCTCGGGCGTCCTGACCTCGGTGCACGCCTTCGCCGTCGACCCTGCGCGCGGAACGGCGATCCTGGCCTTCACGGTGCTGGCCACCGGCTCGGCGCTGGCCCTCTACGGCTGGCGCGCACCGTCGATGCGGACCGGCGCAGTCTTCTCGCCCGTCTCGCGCGAAGCCGGGATGACGATGAACAACCTGTTCCTGATGGCCTGCACCGCCACGGTCTTCCTGGGCACCTTCTATCCCGTCTTCGTCGAGGTCATCTCGCAGGGCGTGGACCGCATCTCGGTCGGGCCGCCGTACTACGCCATTACCTTCGTGCCGCTGGCCCTGCCGCTGCTGGCCATCGTCGCCTTCGGCCCGATGCTGAACTGGAAGCGCGATGACCTGAAGGCCGTCATGGCGCGCCTGATGTGGCCCCTCATCGCCGCCGCGGCCGCCCTGATCGCCGCCGTCTTCATGGTCGGCCTCGAGCATGTGATGCAGATCCTCGGCCTCGCGCTCGGCGTGCTGCTCGTCGTCGGCTCGGCCTGGGTGCTCATCCGGCGCTGGCGCGCGGGACCGGACACCTGGAAGCGCGTCCGCTCCACCCCGCCCGCGGTCTGGGCGCTCGTGCTGGCGCACGCCGGCCTTGGCCTCTCCACCATCGGCATCGCCTCTGTCACCGCGCTGGAAAGCCAGACGGTCCTGACGCTCGGCGCCGGACAGTCCGGTGAGTTCGCCGGCCGCCGCGTCACGCTGACGGACGCCGAGGTGCTGGAAGGGCCGAACTACCGCGCCGAGCGCATCACGGTTCGGACCACCGGCCCGGGCGTGCAGCGCGAGATTTCGTCGGAGCGCCGCTTCTATCCCGTCACCGGGACCTGGACGACCGAGGCAGGCATCGATCTGACACCCATGGGCGCCTACTACGTCTCGGTCGGCGAACGGCGCGGCGACGCCATCGTCGTGCGTATCTGGAGCCATCCGATGGTTGGCTGGATCTGGTGGGGTGCGCTGGTCATGGCCTTCGGCGGAGCCTTGAGTTTGTTCGACCGCAGGCTTCGCCTGGCGGCGCCGTTTGCGAAGGAGCCGAAAGCATGATGCGGCGGCTCGCCTTCTTCGCGCCGGTGGCCGCCCTCGTCGTGATCGCGGGTCTGCTCTGGCTCGGTCTCGGCCGCGATCCCGCAGTCCTGCCGTCCCAGCTGATCGACCGGCCGCTCCCGGCCTTCCAGCTCGCTGCCGTCCGCCCGGGCGAGGCTCGGGGCCTCGAGACCGGCGACTTCACCGGCCGGCCAATGCTGCTCAATGTCTTCGCCAGCTGGTGCGTCGGTTGCCGCGTCGAGCATCCGTTCCTGATGGAGCTGGAGGCCCAGGGCGTCGTCATTCAGGGCCTGAACTGGAAAGATCCGCCCGGCGCCGGCGCGGCCTGGCTGGCCGAGAATGGCGATCCCTACGCGCTCATCGGGCAAGACCCTGACGGCCGCGTCGGCATCGACCTCGGCGTGTCCGGCGCGCCGGAGACCTTCATCGTCGATGCGAACGGCCGGGTGCGTCATCGCCATGTCGGCCCGATCACGCCCGCGGTCTGGGAGGACGAACTGCGCCCGATCCTCGAGGCTCTGGAGGGCGAAGGATGAGACGCACCCTCCTCGCCCTCGCCGCCCTGATGCTGGTCGCCGCCGCGCCCATGCCGCCGCAGCCGGCTGAAGACCGCCCCCTGTCGGACGCGTCACAGGAACTCCGAGCCCAGGCTATCCACCATTCGCTCCGCTGCGTGGTCTGCCAGAACGAGTCGATCGCGGAATCCAACGCGGTGCTGGCCGCCGACCTGCGTCAGGTCGTGCGCGAGCGGGTCGAGGCCGGCGACACCGACGAAGAGGTCCGCGATTACATGGTCGCCCGCTACGGCGACTTCGTCCTGCTCAAGCCGCGGTTCGAGTGGGACACCTGGATCCTCTGGCTCGGTCCGTTCGGGGTCGTGCTGATCGGCGCCCTGGCCATCGCCGTGTACCTGCGCCGCCGCCGCGCCCAGCCCGAGGCACAGCCGCTGACCGCCGCCGAGCGCAAACGGCTCGACGCCCTGCTGGAGGACGACCGGTGATCTGGCTCATCCTCATCCCCATGGCCCTGATGGCCGCAGTTGGCGTCCTTTTGCCGTTCCTTCGACCCTCCGCGACCGGAGATGGCGCTCCAGATGGCCCTACCCCCCTGGCCCTGAAAGCCCGCCTCGCCGAGATCGACCGTCAGGCCGCCGACGGCGACCTCTCCGGAGCCGAGGCCGCCGCCCTTCGCCTTGAAGCCCAGCGCCGGATTCTCGCCGAATCCCGCACGGCCGAGACCGCCGCCCGCCCCCTCTCGCCCCGCGCCCTGAAGGTCGTCGGCGGCGCGTGCGCCCTGTTCGTCCTGATCGGCGGTGGGCTTCTCTACGGCCTGATGGGCCGCCCCGACCTGTCCAGCGCGGAGGCCCAGGTCGTCGCCCAGCCCGACAACGCCATCGACCGCATGATCTCGGCTTTGGAAACCCAGCTTCAACAGACGCCGGACGACGGCGAGATGTGGCGCATCCTCGGCCAGGCCTATTCCCAGGCCGGTCGCTTCGACGACGCCGCGCGCGCCTATGCGCAAGGCGCGACCCTGCTGCCCGACGACGGCCGCATACAGTCCGCGCGAGGCGAGGCCCTGGTCCAGGCAGCCGAGGGCGTTGTCACCGATGAAGCCTTCGCCGCCTTCCAGGCCGCCAACAGGCTTGACCCCGCCGAACCCCGCACGCGCTATTTCCTCGCGCTGCGAAAGGACCAGACGGGCGACCGCGACGGCGCCATGGATGACTGGATCGCGCTGTTGAACTCCGCGCCCGAGGGCGCGCCCTGGGCGCCCCAGGTCCGGGCGCTGGTCGATCAGGTGGCGGCCGAGCGGGGCATCGACGTGTCGGACAGGATCACGACACCGGCCGCTTCCGGATCACCAGGTTCCTGATTTCGGTCATGTCTTCCATGGCGAATCGAACGCCTTCGCGTCCCAGCCCGGAATCCTTCACGCCGCCGTACGGCATGTTGTCGACCCGGTAGGACGGCACGTCGCCGATCACGACGCCGCCGACATCCAGCCGGTCCCAGGCCATCATCGCCTTGTTCAGGTCCGATGTCAGGATGCCGGCCTGAAGGCCGAAGCGGCTGTCGTTGACCTCGTCCAGCGCCGCCTCGAAGTCCCTCCAGCTCTGGAGCGTCGCGACCGGCCCGAACGCCTCCTCGCGGTTCAGCTTCGTCTCCTTGCCAACCTTCTCGACCAGAGTCGCCTCCAGCATCGCGCCCTCGCGCTTGCCGCCGACCAGCACCTCGGCGCCGCCCTCGACCGCCTCGGCGATCCAGTCCTCGATCCGCTTCGCCTCGCCGACGTCTATCATCGGGCCGATGAAGGTCTTCTCGTCCTTGGGATCGCCGCAGACCAGCGAGGCCGTCTTCTCGACCAGCCGGGCCTTGAGCTCATCATAGACGTCGGCGTGGATCAGAATGCGCTGCACGCCGATGCAGGACTGGCCCGATTGGTAGAAGGCGCCGAAGATGATGCGCTCGACCGCGTCGTCGAGATCGACGTCGCGATCGACGATGACAGCGGCGTTGCCGCCCAGTTCCAGCACCACCTTCTTGCGCCCAGCCTTGGCCTTGAGCGCCCAGCCCACGTCGGGAGACCCGGTAAAGGACAGCAACTTGAGCCGGTCGTCGGTGGTGAACAGGTCCGAGCCCTCGCGCGTCGCCGGCAGGATCGAGAACGCCCCCTTGGGCAGGTCCGTCTCGGCCAGGACCTCGCCCATGATGATCGCGCCCAGCGGCGTGCGTGACGCCGGCTTCAGCACGAAGGGGCATCCAACCGCCAGAGCCGGCGCCACCTTGTGGGCCGCCAGGTTCAGCGGGAAGTTGAACGGGGAAATGAACGAGCACGGCCCGATCGGCACGCGCTTCCAGATGCCCTGATACCCCCTGGCGCGCGCCGAGATGTCCAGCGGCTGGTGCTCGCCGGTGATGCGCACGCTTTCCTCGGCCGCGACCCGGAAGGTGTCGATCAGGCGGGTGACTTCGCCTTGGGAGTCCTTGATCGGCTTGCCGGCCTCCACGCACAGCGAATAGGCCAGCTCATCGGCTCGCTCCGTGAATCGCTCGACGCAGTGCATCAGGACGGCCTGGCGCTCATAAGCCGCCATCTCGCGCATGGGCTCCGCCGCCTTCACCGTCCAGCCGATCGCCTCATCGATCAGCTCCGGGCTGGCCATCGCCACCCGCGTGGCGACCTCGCCGGAGAACTTGTCGGTCACCTCCAGGTCGGTGTTGGGCTGGCGCGCCTCGTTGGCGACATACAGCGGATAGGCGTCCTTGAGCTTGGGCATGGGGAGGCTCCTTGATCGCCAAAGCGGTTATGGGACTGGAGAAGCGCCCGCAAGCATCCTAGGTTCAGCCCATGGACGAAAAGCCTGAAATCGACGGCGCCGCGCCTGGCAAGACCCTGAGTCCCGAGGCCCGCCGCGCGCTGGAAGAAGCCGCCACGCGCCGTGCTGCTGCGACGCCAGCCGACCTCCCGCCCGAAGAGGGCGGACGCGGCGGCGAGGAACCGACCCGCTTCGGCGACTGGGAAAAGAAGGGCATCGCGGTCGACTTCTAGGTGGTCGGGACTCTCGCCACGGGAATCTTAGGGTTAAGCCGCCGTTTACTCGGTGTCTGGGTTTGAACGCTTGATCCGCCGGGCGCTGAATGGCGCCATGACGAAGTTCCTGCCCGCCCTCGCTCTTCTTGCCGCGCTGGCCGCACCGGCCGCGGCGCACGCCCAGCTCTCCGGATATGGCGGCGGCGGTGGCCATGGCGGCGGCGGCGGTTGCCACACGGGCGGCTGCGGCGGCGGTGGCGGCCATGGCGGCGGCCACGGCCACGGCGGCGGCGGTCATCGGGGCGACATCAACATCGACATCAACGTCTCGGCCCGCGCCAGCGCCTCGGCGGCCGCCTATGCCTCGGCCTATGCGCGCGCCGGAAGCTACGCGGCTCAGTCGGGCGGCGGCTTCTACGGCGGATCCCAGTCCCAGAGCATCGCCTATGGCTCAGCCTTCGCCGGTGGATACGGCGGCGGCTACTACGGCTATGGCGGCTGCGCCGCGGCCTGCGTGCATCCGGTGGGCACGACGTATGCGCCCTACGGACCCGGCGGGCCGTTCGTGACCTACACCGTCATCGAGAGCCGCTCCTACCGTCGCGAATACAGCCGCGAGGAAACCTACGCCGGCTACGGTTACGAAGGCGGCTATCGCTACGAGACCGGTGGCGGCTATCGTGAGGATCGGGGCGGCTACGAAGAGCGCTACGATCGCGACTGCGACTGCTATCGTGACCGCGAGCCGGACTATCCCCCGCCTCCCCCGCCGCCGCCGCCGGTTCATTACGAGCCGCAGGCGGACCCCTACTATTTCCCGAGCGAGCCGGAGTCCTGTTACCGGACCGGTTCCGGCGAGTGCGGCTGAGCTAGCCTGCGAACGAAACCAGGGCGACCGCGAGAGCGGCGAGAGCGATCACGAAGCCGGCTGCACCCCAGTCCTCGCCCTTCGGGGCCTCGACGATCACGGGCGGTTGCGGCGGCGTCTCGACGAGGCGGATCAGACCCTTGATCGCGCGGCGCAGTTCATCGATGCCGTCGCGGATCTGGCCCCTGGGTCCCAGTTCCTCGCGGATCCAGCGCTCGACCACGGGCCGGGCCGCGGCCCACAGATCGTGATCCGGGTTCAGCCGCCGGGCCACGCCTTCGACCGAGACCATGGTCTTCTGCAGCAGGATCAGCTC
>CAMLNT010000146.1 GCA_946481425.1 uncultured Brevundimonas sp. | reverse complement strand
TCCAGTCGATCCCGACGGTCTACGCCTTCGTCAACGGCCAGCCGGTCGACGGCTTTCAGGGCGCGGTCCCTGAGAGCCAGATCAAGGCCTTCATCGACAAGCTGACCGGCGGGAACTCGGGCGACAGCGACATCGAACAGCTCCTGTCGATGGGTCACGAATCCCTTGGCGTCGAGGACCTCGGCGGCGCCGCCCAGGCCTTCGCCCAGGTGCTGCAGATTCAGCCCGACAACGAAAAGGCCATCGCCGGCATGGCCCGCGTCTACATGCAGGGCGGTGACGCCGAACAGGCGCGCCAGACCATCGCCATGGCCAGGGCCGACTCGAAAGACCCCGAGGTCCAGTCGGTCCGCGCGGCGCTGTCTCTGGCCGGCGACACAGGCTCCGACACCTCGGACCTGGAAGCGAAGGTCCAGGCTGATCCGTCCGATCATCAGGCCCGCTTCGAGCTCGCCGGTGCGCTGGCCGCCTCCGGCCGCTTCGACAAGGCCGCCGATCACCTCCTCACCATCGTCGCCGCCGACCGCGAGTGGAACGACCAGGCCGCCCGCAAGCAGCTCCTGACCGTCTTCGAGGCCGCCGGCGTCAACTCCGACGTGGCCAGGAACGGCCGCCGTCGCCTGTCCTCGATCCTGTTCGCGTAAGAAGGGCCCTCATGCCGCGCAGCATCGTCCGGATTTCCGATCTTTCGGACATCGTCCCGGTCTTCCCGCTGGGCGGCGTGATCCTGTTGCCGCGCGCGCAGCTGCCGCTGAACATCTTCGAGCCGCGCTACCTGAACATGATCGATGACGCGATGGCCGGAGACCGCCTGATCGCCATGGTCCAGACGCAGGGTGGTCCGTCGATCAGGCCCGACCTCGCCGAAGTCGGCTGCGTGGGCCGGATCACCAGCTTTGCCGAGACCTCTGACGGCCGCTATCTGATCACCCTGACCGGCGTCTGCCGCGCGCGGATCGCCTCGGAACTGCCGGTCCAGTCGCCCTACCGCCAGTGTCGGCTGGACTATGCGCCCTACGAGGACGACCTCTCCCAGGAGGAGGATCTCGAAGGCTTCGACCGCGCGCGTCTGGTGGCGGCGTTGACCAGTTACCTCCGCCGACGCTCGCTGGAGATCGACTGGGACACCGCCGAACAGGCGCCGCCCGAACCGTTGATCAACAGCCTGTCGATCGCCCTCCCGTTCGAGCCCGCTTCCAAACAGTTGCTGCTGGAGGCGCCGAGCCTAGACGCCCGCGCCGAGGCTTTGATCGCCATCCTCGAGATCGACACGGCCATCGTCGATCCGGATGACGGCGAACCGCCTTCCATGCAATGAAGCCCAGATGAGCGACGACTTTTCCGTACCGCCCGCGGTCGACCCCCGCCTTCTCGAAGTGCTGGTCTGCCCGGTTACCAAGGGCCCCCTGACCTGGGACCGCCAGAAGGGTGAGCTCGTGTCCAAGGGCGCGAAGCTCGCCTATCCCATCCGCGACGGCGTGCCGATCATGCTGCCGGACGAGGCCCGCAAGCTCTAGCCTTCCGGCCGCCACTCGCTGAGCTGCTGCCCGTCGGCCGTCTCGAACGCGACGCGGTCGAGAACGATCGCGGCGATGCAAACCGGCCGGCTGTTGGGGCCTTCCGACGAACACCGCACCGGATGCCCGTCCGGGAAGGCGCCGATCCGGCCTTCCAGCACCACGCGATAGCCGCCCCGCGGCACGGCCGGTGGCGCTTCGCCCTCGCCGCGCACCACGAAGCGGTAGGGTTCGCCATCGCCCCGTCCAAGCCGCGAGGCCTCCTCGGTCCGGATAGCGGCGAGCCCTGCGGTGAACGGCGCGGGCGCAGGTCGGGCCGGCGCCGTTTCGGCGGCGGGTTCGTCCCGCTCGGCGGCCTCGGCCTCGCGTTCCGGCTGCGGCCGGGGTGGCGCAGGCGCCGGACAGGTCTCCTCCGACAGCCAGGGCCGGGCGATCCAGTAGCCGTCGACCCGCTCCCAGTCCGGCTCGGCGCCCGGGGCCAGCAGATCGTCCGACCGTGTCCAGTCCGCCGGCGTCAGGGTCAGCACCTGTCCGCGCCGGTCCTCGTCCCAGCGCCAGCTCGCCAGTCCCTCGCCGCTCAGGCCCTGCGACCCCGGCTCGCCGGCCGGGCCGAAACAGCCGAACGGCAGCCGGATCGAGAAGGTCCGTCCCGCGATCGTCGCCGCATCGCCCGGCTCGGCGCCCGCCGCATGGGCCGACGCAGCCAGGGCCAGCGCCGCCACGATGTCGGCCCGTCCGAGCGTCGTCGGCGCGGCCGGACCCGGGTTCTGCGCCGGCGCCGGCGCGCCGTCAGGCGCCGGCGTCTCGCGCTCGCACCCCGCCAGAAGCAGGGCCGCCAGCACCGCTGACGTCGTCGTCATGGAACTTGGCTTGCATCCCATCCGCTTGACCATACACGTTTAGCGTCCGGGTGGCGCAGGGGTTCATGACTTTCGACCAGATCATCGCGCTCTTGGTGCTGGCCGCCGTCGTCGGGGCCCTGATCCACGGCAAGCTGCGCGCCGACGTGGTCGCGCTGACCGGCGCGGCGGTCCTGCTGATGCTCGGCGTGGTCCGCCCCGTCGAGGTCCAGGGCGCCTTCGCCAGCCCCGCCGTCATCGCCCTCGCCGGCCTGTTCGTCATCGCCTACGCCATCGAACTGTCGGGCCTGCTGGCCTGGCTGATACGCAAGGCCCAGAACCTCACCCGCGTCATGGGGGCCCAGGCGATCTGGCTGGTCATCGCCGCCTGCGGCTCGGTCGGCGGTTTTCTGAACAACACGCCCGTGGTGGTCCTGGCCGCGCCGGTCGTCCGCGACATGGCCACGTCGCTGGGCCAGTCGCCCAAACGGTATCTCATGCCGCTCAGTTACGTCGTGGTCCTCGGCGGCCTGCTGACCCTGATCGGCACCTCGACCAACCTGCTGGTCAACGACATGGCCCGAAACGCCGGCCAGCCGGTCTTCGGCCTGTTCGAGATCACCGGCGTGGGCGCCGTCATCGCCCTCGCCGGCGCAGCCTATCTCTATCTGGTCGGCGCCCGTCAGCTCGACCGTCCGGCCCGGCTCGACGAGGTTCGCATGAAGCGCGAACAGCGCGCGGCCGCCCGCGCCCGCGCCGCCGAGCGTGCGGCGCTCAGGCCCCGTCCCGCCCGTCGGCTGCTCGGCCTGTTCGCCTTCGGGCCGCCCCGCGAGAGAACGGACGGTTCCGGCGACGCCGTCCTCGGAGACGTCGATCTGTTCGAGGAAGGCGCTCACCGCCCCCTGCGCATCGGTCAGGCGCTGGCCTCCATCGGAGTGTTCCTCGCTGTCATCGTGGTGTCCGCGCTCGGTCTGGCTCCCATCGCCGCCACAGCCTTCGCAGGCGCCGTGGTCCTGATACTCGCGCGCGTCATCACCGCAGAGGAGGCCTATGCCGGCCTGCGTCCCGAAATCCTGCTGCTGATCGCAGGGATGGTCGTGGTCGGCATGGCGCTGGAAGTCACGGGCCTCGCCCAGGCCGGCGCCGAGCGCCTCATCGACGTCATCCGCCCGCTCGGCCCGCTCGGGGCGCTCGTGATCTTCTACGGCGTGACCCTTTTTGCGACCGAGCTTCTGTCCAACGCCACCGTGGCCGTTCTGATCACGCCGGTAGCCGTGGCGCTCGCGGACGGCCTCGGCGTCGACGCCCGTCCTTTCCTGGTGGCGACCATGATGGCGGCGTCCGCCGCCTTCGCCACGCCCTTCGGCTATCAGACCAACGTTTTGGTCTACCAGATGGCGGGCTACAACTATCTCGACTTTGTCCGCGTCGGCATACCGCTCAACCTCGTGACCTGGGTCGCGGCCATGATCGCGATCCCGATCTTCTTCCCGTTCTAGGCGGGGGCTAGCTGGCGATATCCACCGTCACCGGCGCGTGGTCGCTCGGCCGCTCCCAGGCGCGGCAGTCTTCGTGGATTTTCGCCGAACCCGCCATCACCCGCGGCGTCAGACCCGGCGAGGTCCAGATATGGTCCAGCCTCAGGCCGCGGTTCGATTTCCTGAAATCCTGCGCCCTGTAGCTCCACCAGCTGGCCAGCTTGGTCGGCTCCGGGATCTGGTCGCGCACGACATCTGCGAACTCGCCGGCCGCCTGAAGCCGCCTGAGCGTCTCCACCTCGACCGGCGTGTGGCTGACGATCTTGGACATGTAGCGGTGGTTCCAGACGTCGTTCTCGCCCGGCGCGATGTTGAAGTCCCCCGCCAGCACCAGGGGCGCCTGCTTGTCCCGCCTCGCCATCTCGCGAGTCAGGGCCTCGTAGAAATCCAGCTTGTGATCGAACTTCGGGTTCAGCTCTCGGTCGGCCACATCGCCGCCGGCCGGGATGTAGAAGTTCTGGATCTCGATGCCCTGCACCCGGCCCGACACACACCGCGCATGGCCCTCGCGGCAGGCATTGAACCCGCCGGCGTCCGCGATCGGATAGCGCGAGGCGATCGCCACCCCGTGCCAGCCCTTCTGACCGTTGACCCTCAGGTACGGCAGTCCCGCCGCCTTGAAGACCGACGAGGGAAACTCTTCGGTCCGGCATTTGATTTCCTGCAGGCACAGCACGTCCGGCTGCTGCTCGGCCACGAACCGTTCGACCTGATCGGCGCGCAGGCGGACGGAGTTGATGTTCCAGGTGGCGATTCTCAGCATGGCCCAGCCTTATCGGGCGCCCGCCGCAAAGAAAATGGCGCCCGGCTCGGGAGGTTCGAGCCGGGCGCCGGAGGGGATCGTCTCTCACGTCGCCATCGGGAGGGGACTGGCCGATGGCGGGGCCCGGACCGCCGTCCAAAGCCTGTGGCGATAATGACACTCACAAGAGAAAAGTCAAATTGCTCGCACCTGGGCGCGACAATGTGTCAGTCCCGCAACGGTGACGCTTAAGCCCTCGGATTGCGGAACAGGCTGTCGGCCAGGCCGGAGGCGGCGTTGATCGTCGCCAGCTGCACCCGGGTCGCGGAGCCCTGCGCGTCGCGCACCGTCCATTCGCGCAGACGATAGGGCGAGCCGCCGAACACCAGGGTCAGCGAACCTTCGCGCGGACGACGGTTGTCGCGCAGGCGGATCTGGCAGCCGTCCGACGTCGCCGACACGCTGTCGATGGCGATGTAGCGGCTCGAGAAGCTGGCGCTTTCGCCCAGCAGCAGGCTCAGCGGCGTCTGGTTGGTCGGGACGCGCTGATAGGCTTCCAGGCGCGGGTCCCAGCGGTGGATGAAGTTGCCATCGGCCACCACGACCAGCCGCGACGGCGCGTCGTATTCGAAGCGCATCCGGCCCGGACGGCGCAGATAGAAGGCGCCCGACGAGCGCTGGCCGCGCGGACCGGTCTCGGCGAAGCGACCACGCACCGAGCGCATCGTGTTCATATAGGCTTGGGCCCGCTCGACCAGGCGGCGCTGCTCGGCGTTCAGCCCCGACTGGGCGAGCGCGGGGCCGGCCATGGCCAAGGCAGTGAAGGCGCCCGCGGCGCCCATGAGGTTTCTACGGGTCAGGCTCATGAGTCTGATCTCCTTTCGGGGTCGTCTCTAGCGATCAGGCTTGTCGCCGCAAGGGCCTAAGCGCGGCCATTGTCCGGCGCCGGGATGAAGCGTCGTTCAGCTTGGTCGGTTCCGTCAGGCGGCGTCATTTCCCGCATCCAGATGCTCGTGTTAGCCGTTACGGGGGCCGGGACGCGTATCGGAGGGACACATGGTCGACCGCAAGGCTTGGACGCCTCAAAGCCGCATGTCGTCCGTCGATTTCGGACAAAGCGCCGCCAATCACGCTGGACGCGCCCGTGTGGTGGACGGTGTGCTGACGCCCGGCCCGGACACGGCCTGGATCACGCCTGAGGAATACGCCGACCAGGACTTTATCATCATCCCGGATTTCCTGACGGAGCCGGAGTGCGATCGCCTGGTGACGATGTTCAACCGGCTCCATGGCCTGGTCAAGGATCGCAAGATCGGCATCGACTTCTGGGAAGGCCGCATCGTCTACATGAACGACGTTGCGGCGCACGATACGGCGGCGGCCGCCATCATGGGTGGTTTCCAGAAGCGCGCCACCGGCATGCTCGGCGAGTTCTACGACCTGACCGCGCCGCTCTGGACCGACACGGTTCAGCTCAA
>CAMLNT010000145.1 GCA_946481425.1 uncultured Brevundimonas sp. | reverse complement strand
CCTTCGTCGAGCGCCCGGGTCGCATCCTGACACGCGACCAGTTGCTCGATCTGTCGAACGGCCCGGCCGCCGACAGCTTCGATCGCGCCGTCGACGTCCAGATCAGCCGCCTGCGAAAGAAGCTCGACGACGGCACCGGCCGCGACGTGATCGAAACCGTCCGCGGCGAAGGTTACCGCCTCGCCGTCGAGGTCCGCCCGGCATGACGCGCGCGCACTTCGCCCTTCCGGTCTTCCTCCAGGTCGCACTTCTGGTCGCGGTGTCGATCGCGCTCGCCATGGGCATCGCCTTCGGCGTCATCCTCCACGCTCCGCCCCCGGCCCAGCCGGGCCTGACTCTCGACCAGGCTGTCGCAGCCCTCGAAGGCGAGGATGTCCGCACGGCCGAAGGCAGGACGCTTCGACGCACGGTCTCCGCCGCCCCGCCGATCGCGCTGGAAGCCGACCTCGATCCGCTGGCCCGCCTGATTTCCGTGTCGCTTCAGCGTCGGCTGGGGCTGGAACCGGACGCCGTCCGCGTTCTGGTGCAGGTCACCGACGCCCCCATGCGCCACCGCATGCACGACCAGCTGACCGGCGCCTGGCGCACCCGCGAGGCCCCTGAACCCCTTCTGTTCGAGGGTCAGCGCCAGAGCGAGACCATCATCATCCGCCGCAACGGCGAATCCGCCCCGACGATCGAACGCCGCGCCACGCTCGAGCCGCCCGCCCCGCCGGACGCTCCCGCGCCGCCTCTCGCGCCCAGCCCCGACGACATCCTGACGGAGAACATCATCGGCCCTGAGGGCGGGGTCGGCGAGCGCCAGCGCATCACCGTCTTCACCGAGCAGCTGCGCTTCCCGCCCTTCACAGCCAGCGTCCGCCTGGATGACGGCCGGTGGGCCACCGTCAGCCCGCCGTCGGGCCTGTGGTCGCCCTGGCACACGCGCATCCTGCTGACCTTCCTGGCCAGCCTCGCCCTGCTGCTGCCGCTGGCCTGGTTCATGGCCCGGCGCCTGACCCGGCCGATCCGCCTGTTCGCCCAGGCCGCCGAACGCCTCGGCTCCGACCCTCACGCCCCGCCGCTGGAGGAGACCGGCCCGGTCGAGGTCCGCGACGCCGCCCACGCCTTCAACGACATGCAGACCAAGCTGAACCGCTATGTCGAGGGCCGCACCCAGATGGTCGCCTCCATCGCCCACGACCTGCGCACGCCCCTGACCCGGCTCCGCTTCCGCGCCGAACAGGCCGACCCCGAGATCCGCGACCGCATGGCCGCCGACATCGAGCAGATGGACGGCATGATCTCCCAGGCCCTCGCCTACGTCCGGGGGGAGACCGTGCGCGAGACGTCTGTCCCGCTCGACCTCTCCGCCCTCGTCGCCTCGGTCGTGCACGACCTGACCGAGGTCGGCGCCGACGCCTCGGTCGAAACGGCGCCGGGCGTCCGCGTCATGGGCGAGAGCCTCAACCTGCGCCGCGCCGTCGGCAATCTGGTCGAGAACGCGATCAAGTTCACAGGCTCCGCCCAGGTCGCCGTCACCACCGAGCCGGGCCTGGCCGTCGTCACCGTCTCCGACAGCGGCCCCGGCCTGCCCGCCGACGAACTCGAGGCGGTCTTCGAACCCTTCCACCGCGGCGAGAAAAGCCGCAACCGCGAAACCGGCGGCGTGGGGCTCGGCCTCGCGGTCGCCCGCGGCGTCGCCCGCGCCCACGGCGGCGACGTCGTCCTGTCCAATCGTGAAGGCGGCGGCCTCGTCGCGCGCCTCACCCTTCCCCTGTCCAGCGAGACCTGATCGATGAACCTCAGACCCCTGGCGCTAGCCGTCGCCCTGATCCTGACCGCCGCGCCCGCCCTGGCCCAGCCGGCCGCGCCCGCGCCGCGCGACACGGTCGAGGCCGTCGCCGAGCGGATCCGCGACCTCTATTTCTCGGTCGAGCGCGGCGACGCCATCGCCGACGCCCTGGAAGCCGAGGCCGCCGCCGGCCGGTACGACACCCTGACCGATCCCCGCGACCTGGCCTCGGCCCTGTCTGCGCGCCTGCGGCCCGAGGACGCCCATTTCGTCGTCATGTACGACCCTAACGCGCCCCAACCCGGCGCGGGCTCCGGCGGCGTCCGCTCGCAGGGCGCCGACATCCAGCGCCTGTCGAACTACGGCTTCACCCGCGTCGAGGTCCTGCCCGGCAACATCGGCCTGATCGAGATGCGGTCCTTCGCCAACATAAACTTCGACGACCCGAACGACCCCGCCCGCCGCGCCGCCGACGCGGCCCTGGCGCTGGTGGCCCACACCGACGCGGTCATCTTCGACGTCAGGCAGAATGGCGGCGGCGCGCCCTCCATGGTCGGCTATCTGGTCAGCGCCTTCACCCCCGCCGACGCCGGGATCTACAACGTCTTCCACAGCCGCGACGGCACGCGTCGCGAGTCCCCGCGCACCTACTATGCCGCCCCCCGCCTGGACGTGCCCCTCTATGTCCTGACCAGCGCCCGGTCGGGCTCGGCCGCCGAGGCCTTTCCCTACACGCTCCAGGCCGCGGGCCGCGCCACCATCGTCGGCGAGGCCACCGGCGGCGCCGCCAACCCGGGCGGCATGGTCCCGGTTCCCGGCGGCTTCATGGTCTTCGTCTCGGGCGGCTCGCCGATCAATCCGATCACCGGCCGCAACTGGGAGGGCACGGGTGTCATCCCCGACGTCGAGGCCCCATCAGCCGTCGCCCTCAACCACGCCCAGCGTCTTGCCCTCGGCACGATCGTCGCCGCCCAGCCGGAGCGCACCGACGCCGCCTGGGCCCTGTCAGCCTTCCAGACCTGGACCGGCGGTCCCGTCCCCCTCGCCGACTACGCCGGGACCTACGGCCCCCTGACCGTCGTGGTCGAGGACGAGGCCCTGGTCGTCCGCCGCGGCCGCCGCCCGCCCTTCATCCTGACGCCGGTCGAGGCCGACCTCTTCTATGTCTCGACCGATCCGCTGATGCGCTTCGCCTTCGAGCGCGACGGGTCCGGCCGCGTCATCGCCCTCGAACAGCGCCCCGCCTACGGTCCGGGACAGCGCCAGCGGCGCGAGTGAGCGCAACAACCCCTCACCCCCTGTGACCCCCGCCGGGGTTGACCTGAACGCCCCTCGCCCCGATACCCGCGCCATCCCAATCCAGAGGCCGCGGGGCGCGGCCCGATAGCTGCTCAGAGGTGTTCTCCATGACCGTCCGCGTCGCCATCAACGGCTTCGGCCGCATCGGCCGTCTCGTCCTCCGCTCGATCGCCGAACATGGCCGCACCGACATCGAGGTCGTGGCCATCAACGACCTCGGCCCGGTCGCCACCAACGCCCACCTGCTGCGCTACGACTCGGTCCACGGCCGGTTCCCGGGCGTGGTCGAGGCCGGCGACGACTGGATCGACGTGGGCTCGGGCAAGATCAAGGTGACCGCCGAGCGCGATCCCTCGAACCTGCCGCACAAGGACCTCGGCGTCGACATCGCCTTCGAGTGCACCGGCATCTTCACCTCCAAGGACAAGGCCTCGGCCCACCTGGCCGCCGGCGCCAAGCGCGTGCTGGTCTCGGCCCCGGCCGACAACGCCGACAAGACCATCGTCTATGGCGTGAACCACGACGTCCTGACCGCCGACGACGTCGTCGTCTCCAACGCCTCGTGCACCACCAACTGCCTGGCCCCGGTCGCCAAGGTCCTGCACGACCTGGTCGGGATCGAGCGCGGCTACATGACGACCATCCACGCCTACACCGGCGACCAGCCCACGCTCGACACCATGCACAAGGACCTCTACCGCGCCCGCGGCGCGGCCCTGAGCATGATCCCGACCTCGACCGGCGCGGCCAAGGCCGTCGGCCTGGTGCTGCCGGAGCTGAAGGGCAAGCTGGACGGCTCCTCGATCCGCGTCCCGACCCCGAACGTCTCGGTCGTCGACCTGAAGGTCGTCCCGGGCCGCGACACCACCGCCGAAGAGGTCAACGAAGCCCTCAAGGCCGCCGCGAACGGCCCGATGAAGGGCGTCCTGGCCGTGACCAACGATCCGGTCGTGTCCTCGGACCTCAACCACATCGCCGCCTCCTCGACCGTCGCCCTGCCGCAAACGCAGGTCATCGAAGGCAAGCTCGTCCGCGTCCTCACCTGGTACGACAACGAATGGGGCTTCGCGACCCGCATGAGCGACACGGCGCTGGCGATGGCGAAGCTGATCTAGGGCTTCTGCCAACCGGCTTTTCAAGGGCGCGTTCCGCACGGGACGCGCCCTTTTCTTTTGGCGCCAGAGCAGCACGAAGATCGGGTGCGCGGCGTTCCCTTCTCCCCTTGCGGGAGAAGGATCACCCACACCTTGGCGCCCGCCCCTCCCGGGGGCACACTCCCGACAAGGGAACCGGGGGGAACCGCCATGCGTCTGACCATGACCGCCGTCGCCGCGATCGCGATGGCCGCAGCAGCTCCGGCCGTGGCCGATGCGACCGTCGAAGGGTCGCTGATGGACCTCATCGACAACCCCGTCATCTGCGCCTCGCCGGACCCGGCCGACATTCCCGGCGCCCCCGTGGCCGAAATGGTCATGGTCGACGGCTTCGGCACGGGCGGCTTTGCGGTCGACACGGCCAATCCCGAGGCCCAGGCCTGGTTCAACCATGGCGTCCGTCTGCGCTGGGCCTTCGAGCACACTGAATCCGTCCGGGCCTTCCAGCGCGCCCGCCTGATCGACCCGACCTGCGGCATGTGCGCCTGGGGCGAGGCCTGGGCCATGGGGCCGAACCTGAACGGCGGCGGCACGGGCGAGGAGACCCGGCGTGCGGCGCTCGCCATCGCCCGCGAGGCCCGCCGTCTGGCCTCCCGCGACGCCAGCCGCACCCAGGTGCGGATGATCGACGCCCTGATCCAGCGCTACTCCGGCTGGGAGATCAGCCGCGCCCGCCGCTACGCCCACTACATGGACCGCATCGCCCGCGATAACCCCGCCGACGTCACCATCGCCGCCGTCACCGCCGACGCCTGGATGATGCAGGCCGACACTTGGTGGGACGACGAGGGCCGGGCCGCCGACGCCGGCATCACCCGCGCCGTGAACATCCTCGAGGCGGCCCTCGCCCAGGCGCCCGACGATCCGGGCGCCATCCACCTCTACATTCACCTGACCGAATGGTCCGACGACCCGCACCGCGCCATCCCCTACGGCGAGCGGCTGGCGGCGCTCGCGCCCGGGGCCAGCCATCTGGTCCATATGCCGTCCCACACCTTCTACCGGGTGGGGCGCTACCGCGACGCCATGATGTCCAACGTCAACGCGGTGGCGCTCGACGCCCGCTACGTCGAGATGGCCTCGCCGCCCGGCGGCATCCGCGGCGTGCGCCTGCACGGCCACAACATCCACTTCGGCATGGGCGGCGCCCTGATGGCCGGCGGCGCCGAGGACGGCCTGCGCCTGGCGGAGCGATTCCTGACCCTCTACGCCGACCAGCCCCGCCTCGACACGGCCTGGGGCCAGGCCATGGCCAACAACGCCTACGCCCTCTACGGCCGCTATGGCTCGGACGACCAACTCGCGGCCCTCGCCGAGCCGCCCGAGAGCCGGCCCCTGCAACGGATCGGCTGGCGCTACGCCCGGGGCGAGGCCGCGGCCCGCCGGGGCGACGCCGAGGCCGTGGCGCGCGAAGCCGCCGAGATCGCCCGCCTGCGCGAGGCCCTGCCCCAAGGGGACGACCGCCAGTTCACCGACGGCTTCAGCGAGGTCTTCCAGAAGGTGCTCGAAGGCCGCGCCGCCATGATCCGCCGCGACTGGCCCGCCGCCATCGCTGCCTATGGCCGCGCCGCCGAACTCCACGGGCAAGGCGAGGAAGGCGGCGATCCGCCGATCATCTGGTACCCCACCCGCCGCAGCCTGGCCGCCGCCATGCTCGCCTCCGGCGACGCTGCCGGCGCGCGCGACAAGGTGCTCGAACTCCTCGAGGACTGGCCCAGCGATCCCTACAGCTACTTTGTCCTCGCCGAGGCTTACGACGCCCTCGGCGACCCCGCCGCCGCCGCCCGCGCCCGCGCAGCCGGCAGCGTGGAGTGGATCGGCGGAGATATGTCGCTGGGGCTGGCCTGACCGGTTGATCCGCCCGTTCGTCCTCCCTTCGAAGCGGGGACGAGTCGACCTTTTCTTCGTCACCCCGCCAAA
>CAMLNT010000144.1 GCA_946481425.1 uncultured Brevundimonas sp. | reverse complement strand
CAGGGCACGACCACGCAGACCGGATTGGCCCCGCAGGCGGCGCCGACGGCGCGTGCGGCGCCCGGCTTGCCGATGGCCTTCGCCAACTCGCCATAGGTCCAGGTCTCGCCCGCCGGGATGGTGCGGAGGGCCTGCCAGACTTTCTGCTGGAAGGCCGTGCCCCGGACGTCGAGCGGCAGGTCGAGGCCCGGATCGCGCGGATCGTCGATCAGCGCGATCACGCGTTGCACCAGCGCGTTCAGCCCCTCGTCGTCGGTGGTCACCTCGGCCCGGGCGAACTGGCGGCGGAAGCGATCGAGCATGAACCCGGCGTCGTCGCCGAGCTCAATGGACGATACGCCCCGGTCGGTGGCCGCGACCAGCACCTGGCCCAGGGAACATGAGGCGACCGTGACGCGGATGGCCTCGCCCTCGCCGGCTTTCTTCCAGGCCGAGGGCTTCATGCCGAACCGGGCGTGGGCTGCGTCATAGAAGCGGCTGGGGGCGCCGAAGCCGGCGTCGTAGACAGCCTCGGTCACGCTGGCCCCGCCGGAGAGCGCGGCCTTGGCGCGGCGGTCCCGGACCTGGGCGGCGTAGGCGGCGGGGGTGACGCCGGTGCGGTCCTTGAACAGCCGGTGGAAGTGAAAGCTCGAGAGGCCCACGGCCTGAGACAGCTCATCAAGCGAAGGCGGGACCTCCGCCTCCTCGATCAGGCGGCAGGCGCGCATGACGGCGTCGGATCCCGGCCGCGTCTCATCGGGCTTGCAGCGCAGACAGGCGCGCAGGCCGGTGGCGCGGGCCTCGTCGGTGGTGGCGAAGAAGCGGACGTTCTCGCGCTTCGGGGCGCGGGCAGGGCAGCCGGGGCGGCAGTAGATGCCCGTGGTCACGACGCCGATGACGAATGCGTCCCGCAGGGACGCGTCGCGGCTCACCATCGCCTCGTAGCGGTCGTCGTCGGTCAGGGCCGGTTCCATCAGGGCCAACATAGGGGATGTCTCCTTGGTGCGTGAGAGACCCTACGGAGGGTTTCGATGGCCGCCGTCCCGCGCCTTGCGGTCAATGTCGGGCGGCTTAACGGTTCCTCGACCCCGGCCTGATAGCGTCGGTTCTGGAGTGTGTGCTCCATTGCTGATCAAAGACGCCCGTCATGACGCCCGAGAACCTCAAGCCGCTCACCTCCATGCGGTTTCTGGCCGCCTTCTGGGTGGTGATGTTCCATTACTGGCCCAAGCTCGATCTGGGCTCAGCCACCGGCTGGACGCCGGGGTTCGTGGCCCAGGGCTATCTCGGGGTGGAGCTCTTCTTCGTCCTGTCGGGCTTCATCCTCTGCCACGTCTATCTGGAGAGTTTCGGGACCGAGAAGTTCAAATATGGCTCCTTCCTCTGGGCTCGGCTGGCGCGGGTCTATCCGCTGCATCTGGCGACCCTGATCGGGGTGGGCGTCCTGGCGCTGGGGGCCACGATCGCGGGCTTCACGATCGACGGAAACATCATGGACTGGGCGTCCCTGCCGGCAAACCTGACCATGACCCACGCCTGGGGCCTCGCCCCGCAGGCGGCCTGGAACCATCCGTCCTGGTCGATCTCGGCTGAATGGTTCGCCTATCTGACCTTCCCGGCCTTCGCGTGGATGGCATGGAGGCTGAGGGCCCGGCCCGGCGTGGCGCTGATCCTGGCGACGGCGGGCCTGTTCGCCAGCTATGCGATCTTTGAGGCCCTGGCGGGCTTCCCGCTTACCCAGGCGACCATCCACTGGGGGGCGCTCCGGATCGTGCCGTGTTTCGCCTATGGCTGCGCCGCCTATCTGGCCTGGCGCGCGGGCGGGCTGAAGCGGCCGGGTGTCATGGCGCTGTCGGCCACGGCCCTGATCGTGGTCTGCGCGGCGTTGCAGCTGTGGGACGGCGTGACCGTCGCCCTGTTCGGGGTGCTGATCCTGGCGCTGGCCGGCCTGTCGGGCCGGGGCGGGCCGCTGGAATCCAAGACCGGCGTCTGGCTCGGGGAGGTCAGCTATTCGGTCTATATGGTCTGCGTGCCGTGGAAGCTGCTGGCCATCAATGCGGCGTCGAAGCTGACCGGGACAGAGACCCTGCCCTGGTGGCTGTGGGTCCCGATCGTGGTCGCCATCGTGCCGATCGCGGGCCTGTCGCATCACCTGATCGAGCGCCCGGCGCGCGACGCCATGCGGCGCTGGGCGGACAGGCGCGCGTCGAAAGGTCGCAGGCAAATTCAGCCTGCGGCGTCCTGACGCCTTTCCGATCTTAAGAGGTCCCCGCTAGACCTACGATCGGGAAGAACGACGTCGGGGTCTCAAATGTTCCAGCGCCTGGGCGCCGCATTTTTCGCGGCAGCAGTAGCTCTCTTCGCGTTCACGCCGGCCCCGGCCCACGCCCAGGAGACCTACTACCAGTGCGTCCGGTTCGCCCGTGAGTTCTCCGGCATCCAGATCTATGGCGACGCCTGGACCTGGTGGGCCTCCGCCCAGACGCAGGGGATGCGCACCGGCCGCGCGCCCGAAGTCGGCGCCGTTCTCGTATTCCAGCCGTCGAACGCCTCGACCCGCGGCCATGTCGCCGTCGTCAGCCAGATCCTCACCGAGCGGGTCATGCGCATCAGCCACGCCAACTGGGGCGGCTCGCGCGGTCGCATCGAGCGCGACGTGACCGTGGTGGACGTCTCCGACAACAACGACTGGTCGTCGGTGCGCGTGTGGCACAATCCGTCAAACGACCTCGGTGTGAGCGTCTATCCGACGTACGGCTTCATCTACCAGTCCGACGAGGCCCAGATTCAGCGTATCGGCTCCCAGGCCGAAGGCATGCAGGCCGGACTGGTCACCGCGTCGCTGGGCGCGGCCTCCGGTCAGCCCTGACCCTTATCCGGCCGAACCGGACTCCAGAAACACCGTCCAAGTCGTTCGGGTCGTTCGCCTCGGTCGGCTGACCCGCCGGGGGCCGTGCGGCCGCGCCGTCGTCGTCACGATGTCAAAGAGCGACGCCCGGCAGTCTAGGCCCTTGCAGACCAGCGGGGATATATCGGCCGCCTCCCGTCGCCGGCCCCTTGCCCCGCAAGGCCTGATACTCGATCAGCGGCGGGGATAAACCCGCCGCTTTACAAGCCGTCCGCTTTGCGGTCGGTTCGGCGCCTCGTTGACCGGGCAGCGCGATGATCCGCTTCTTCAAACATTGCGAGCCGTCGCCGACAGTGATCGAGGCGGTCGGCCCTGACTGGACGCTGCCGGACGGCGCGGTCTGGCTGGATCTCGTCAGCCCGACGCGCGAGGAAGAACTGGCGGTCGAGCGCGCCCTGTCCATGCAGGTTCCAACGCGCGAGGAGATGGCCGCGATCGAGGCGTCGAGCCGGCTCTACCGTCAGGGCGCGACGACCTATCTGACGGCGGACCTGCTCTATCACACGGATGCGCCGCTGCCGTTGACGGGACCGGTGACCTTCATCCTGTCGAACGGCCCGCTGGTGACGGTGCGCTACACCGAGCCGCGCGCCTTCAAGCTGCTGGGCGAGAAGCTGGACCGCGAGCCGAGCCTGTGCGGCGGTCCGGTTCTGGTGCTGCTCAATCTGTTCGAAGCCATCGTCGACCGGATGGCCGATGTCATCCAGCGGACGGCCCTGGAGGTGGAAAGCGTCTCGGACGACATCTTTACCCCCGGCCACACCAACTATGAGCGCGCCATCAAGCGGCTCGGCGAGGCCCAGCACGCCTCGGCGCGGATCTCCGACAGCCTGAACGGCATCGAGCGGGCGATGACCTTCCTGCTGCTGGATGAGCGGATCGAGAAGGACACAGAGGCGCGCGAACACCTGCGGACCCTGTCGAGGGACATCCAGTCGCTACAGGCCCACATCGCCGGCATCGGCCAGTCGGTGAGCTTCCAGCTCAACGCCGCGCTCGGTCTGATCAACATCGAGCAGTCCGGCATCATCAAGATCTTCTCGGTCGCGGCCGTGGCCTTCATGCCGCCGACGCTGATCGCCTCGATCTACGGAATGAACTTCGACCACATGCCCGAACTGTCCCAGCCGGTGGCCTATCCGCTGGTGCTGGTGGCCATGGTGGTCTCGGCGGTCCTGCCGCTCTGGTATTTCAAGCGCAAGGGCTGGCTCTAGCCCAGGGCCTCGACCAGGGCGGCGCGGGCGGCTTCGGCGCGGGTCATCGGGAAGAAGTGGTTGGCGTCCTCGAGCGTCTCGAGGGAGGCGTCGGGGAAGCGGGTCGCATCGGCGGCCGAGACCGCACAGGTCGAGCCCCGGCCGGCCTTCAGGATCCGAACTGGCTGGCGTGTGCGCTTGAGCACGCTCCAGGGATCGTTGGCCTGGGCGCCGTAGTTGGCGGCCTCCCAGTCCCGGGCGCAGGTCAGTTCGACGTCACCCTCGGCCGTCGGACGGAAACCGCCCTCGACGTAGTCGCGCAGGGTCTCGTCCGGCCAGCCCTTGAAGGAGCCGCGTCCCCGATAGGCGGCGAAGGCGTCGTCCCGGCTCGGGAAGCGATCGCGGCGCCTGAGGGCGGCGACGGCCCAGGGATGCTGCATGGCCAACCGCCACATGCCGGGCAGGCGCAGGAACGCCGCCTGTCTTTTCGGCAGGATCACGGGGTCCAGCAGGACGAGCGAGCGGACCCGATCCGGAGCGCGCTCGGCCGTCAGCAAGGCCGTGGTCGCGCCCATGGAATGGCCAGCCATGACAACGGGACGATCAAGGGTCCGGAGAAAGCCGCCGACGTCGTCGGCGTAGATGCGCCAGCTGGGGTGACGCTTCGGATCGGTCGGCAGGGTCGAGGACCCGTGACCGCGCAGGTCGAGCGCCACGGCATGGAACCGGTCGCCGAGCGGCGCCAGCAGGGTCCGGTAAGTCAGGGCGTTGAAGCCCGTCGCGTGCAGGAAGACCAGGTCGACCGGACGGTCCGGGTCCCCCCAGTCCAGCCGGCCCATTCCGCCGGCGTCCGACACGGTCATCCGGCCCATGTCGCTCAGGCTGGGGCCATGTCCGCGAACTGACCGCCCTTGCGGTAGCGCCAGAGATAGGTCGGGGCGATCGCCTCGATGCCGGTCGGTTGGACGCCGAGGGCCTCAAGCCCGAGCGCGCCGTCGGAAACGACGTTGTCGGACTTCAACAAGGTTACCTGGTCGCGCGTGATCGGCGGAGCGATGCCGAACCACCCGAGCGGTTCGGCGAAGGCGCCGATCAGGCTGGCCGCCTGCCAGGGGAGCGGCACCAGCGGGCGATCCTGCTTGGTTTCGGTCAGGACCAGCTGCTGGATTTCCTTCAGCGTCATCACCTGCGGTCCGCCCAGCTCATAGGTCTGGCCGGCGGTCGAGGGATCGTCCACGGCGCGGGCGATGGCCTGGGCCACGTCGCCGACGTAGACCGGCTGGAAACGGGTCTCGCCGCCGCCGGGCAGCGGCAGGGCCGGCGCGATACTCGCCATCCCTGCGAAACGGTTCAGGAGACCGTCGCCCCGGCCGAAGATCACCGACGGCCGGACCACGGTCGTGGACGGAAGGGCGGCGCGGGCGCGCGCCTCCCCCTCGCCCTTGGAACGGGCGTAGGCCGACGGCGAGTCAGGGTCGGCGCCGATGGCCGAGACCTGGACGAAGCGCTCAACCCCCAGCCGCTTGCAGGCGGCGGCGATGCGGGCCGGAGCGTCGGCGTGCAGGGCCTCGAACTTGCGCCAGGGCGTCTCGTAGAGAATGCCGACCAGATTGACCGCAGCGGTCGCGCCCTCGAGGGCGGCGGAGACCTGGGCGTCGTCGGTGACGTCGCAGGCCATGCGCTGGATCTGGCCCACGCGGCCCTGCGTCTGGCTCTCGAAGGCCAGATTGGGGTTGCGGACCGCTATGCGGACGCGGTGATCGGCCCTGAGCAGGGCGCGCACGACCTGGGCGCCGACAAAGCCGGAGCCGCCGAAGACCGTGACCAGAGAACCGGGGCGCGACATCGCTGAAAACTCGTCCGTGGGAAGGATGGGTGCGGGATAGCCGCTCTGGATTGCCACGGCAACGGACAGAGGGGCCACTTTTGGCTGTCAGGCTCGAAAGGGCCGTTGACCCGAATATCGGCTTCGCATATGTGTCCGCGCCTTCGGCCCCACGGGGCCGGGCCCAGATGGCGGAATTGGTAGACGCGCTGGCTTCAGGTGCCAGTGGCCGAAAGGTCGTGGA
>CAMLNT010000143.1 GCA_946481425.1 uncultured Brevundimonas sp. | reverse complement strand
TCCGCCGCCCACTGGCTGGCGGCCCAGACGGCCAGGAAGTCGTTTCCGTCCACCCGCAGGCACGGCAGGCCGTAGCCGATGGCCTTGGACGCGAAGGTCGTCTCCATGCCGCCGGCGATGCCCTGGAAGGACGAGATGGCCCACTGGTTGTTGACGATGTTCAGCACCACCGGCGCCCGATAGACGGCCGCGAAGGTCAGGGCCGAATGGAAGTCGCCCTCCGCCGTCGCCCCGTCACCGATCCAGGCCACCGCGATCTTGTCGTCGCCCTTGTAGGCGCTCGCCATGGCCCAGCCGACGGCCTGCGGGACCTGCGTCCCCAGGTTCCCCGAGATGGTGAAGAACCCATAGTCCTTGGCCGAGTACATGATCGGCAGCTGACGGCCTTTGATCGGGTCAGAGGCGTTGGAATAAATCTGGTTCATCATGGTCGCGAGCGGATAGCCGCGCACGATCAGGAGCCCCTGCTGGCGATAGGTCGGGAAACCCATGTCCTCGGGGCTGAACACGATGCCCTGGGCCACCGCGATGGCCTCCTCGCCCGTGCACTTCATGTAGAAGCTGGTTTTGCCCTGGCGGTGGGCCTTGTGCATCCGGTCGTCGAACGCCCGCGTCAGCAGCATGGCCTTCATGCCGCGCTTGAGGGTTTCGGGGTCCAGCTTCGGGTTCCACGGCCCGACCGCCTTGCCCTCGTCATCCAGAACCCGGACCAGCCGGAAGGCCAGGTCCCGGGTGTCAGCCGGCTCGACCGAAATGTCCGGACGGCCGACCGCGCCCGCCGCATCCATCTGGATGTGGGAGAAGTCAGCCTGATCGCCGGGCCGCGCAGGCGGCTCGGGCACCCGGAGCGAAAGGGGCGGAGTGTTCTTCGTCATCGCTTCCCCAGGGGACGTTTCCTGATTTGCGGGCCTCATAGCACACGGCGCCCGCGTGTCACCCGCAGCCCGCCATCGGATTGCCCAATCGCCCACGGCAAGGCTAGGCTTCACGGCAACTGGAGTGTGCCCGATGGCTCTGCGTTCCCTGTTAACGGCTGTCGCCCTGATTCCGCTGCTTGCGGCCTGTGGCGTGGCAGAAAGATTCGTCGGCGGACCGGACGACCCGGGGCCGGGCCTGCCCATCCAGGTCGTGGAGACCACGCCTGAGGGCCTCACCGTTCTGGCGCGGTCGCCGGAACAGGCGCTGCTCCTGGAAAGCGTGGCCCTGGACGACCGGGGCCGGCTGCTCGTCGCCTCGATCCATCAGGCCGGCGTCTTCCGGCTCGACATGGACGGGACTTTGGTGCGCTGGACCGATGCGGGCGACACGCACGGGGTCTTCGGCATGGCCTCGGACCGCGCGCGCGGTGACCTCTGGATCACGACGTCCAACACCATCTACGACACCATCGAGGGCGACAGCGGCACGGCCCTGCTGAAGCTCGAACTGGCGACCGGCGAGGTTCAGGCCGTCTATTCCCTGCCCGAGGCCGGCCATCAGCTGTCCGACCTCGCCCTGGGGCCGGACGGCTCGGTCTTCGTCAGCGATTCGACGGGCGGCGGCATCTACATGCTGCTTCCGGGCTCGAACCGGCTGGAACACCTGGTCGACGCTCCCGAGCGCGCCTCCCCCCAGGGGCTGGTCGTGTCCGAGGACGGACGCTGGCTGATCTTCGCCAACTACGGCACGGGCCTGCACCGGGTGGTGATCGAGACCGGAGCGATGCAGCAGGTCCGCGTTCCCGAAGGTGTCGAGGTGCGCGGACTGGACGGCCTGGCCCTCTACGGGAACCGCATCATCGCCATCCAGAACGGCACCCAGACCCAACGCGTGCTGGGGCTGCAGCTGTCGCCGGACTGGACCGCGGTGACCACGCGCACCGCCCTGTTCGAAGGCCCGCCCCTGTCGGAGCCGACCACCGGCTTCGTCTCGGGCGACAACTTCATCTTCGTCTCGCGCAGCCAGTGGACCGACTTCGGCCAGGACGGCGCACCCGAAACCGCGACACCCGCCCCCGCCGTCATCTCGCGCATCGCGCTCAACGAGGCCCGCCCATGATCGAAATGCTGATCGACGCCCGCAAGAAGGACCTCGGCGGCTTCGAGGTCGGGCGCGTGCTGCCCTTCGCCAAAAAGCGGATGGTCGGCCCCTTCATCTTCCTCGACCACATGGGGCCCGCCGAGTTCGCGCCGGGCTCCGAGGCCATCAACGTGCGGCCGCATCCGCACATCGGCCTGTCGACCCTGTCCTATCTGTTCGAGGGCGAGATGACGCACCGGGATTCCACCGGCGCCCACCGCATCATCTATCCGGGCGAGGTCAACTGGATGACGGCCGGAAAGGGCGTCGTTCATTCAGAGCGCACTGATCCCGAGCGCAAGGCCACCGGCGGAAAGCTGAACGGCATGCAGGCCTGGATCGCCCTGCCACTGGAACACGAGGACGACGATCCCTCGTTCACCCATCACGCGGGGCCGGATCTGCCCGCCTATGAACAGGGCGGCCTTTTCGCGCGTCTGGTCGCCGGCGAGGCCTACGGCGCCAAGGCCCGCGTGCCGGTGCGCTCGCCGCTGTTCTACGTCCACTGGGAGATGCAGCCGGGCGTCAAGGCGGCGCCGCCGAAGGGCAAGGGCGACGGCGGATACTCCGAGCGCGCCGCCTATGTCGTGAAGGGCTCCATCGAGATCGACGGCCGCCGGGTGAACGAGGGTCAGATGGCCGTGCTGGAGCCTCACGCCGAACCCGTCATTACCGCGCTCGAGGCCTCCACCGTCATGCTGCTGGGTGGCGAGCCCGTCGGCGAACGGCTGATCTGGTGGAACTTCGTCTCATCCAGCCAGGACAAGATGGACGCCGCCAAGGCCGACTGGGCCGCCGGTCGTATGAAGCTCCCCGACGGCGACGACCACGAGTTCATCCCCCTGCCGGAAGAGCCGCCGAAGCCCGCGCCGACCGATCCGGTCTGATTACTGTTCGCAGGTGACGGTGAGCATGTTGCCCGACGGGGAGACGATGGTCACCTCGAGATACGGATCGCCGGCGTCCCTCGGCTTGAGCACCGTGCCCTCGACGCGGAAGCCGTCCGGCGAGCCCTCGAACCCGTCCGAGAAGGCGATGCCGCCCTCGGCGTTCATGGAATAAGTCCCGCGCATCCCGCCGGAGAAGCCGCCATACCGGCTTCCGGCGATGGTGATCGCGCCGAGGCCGTAGAGCATTCCGCCGGAGTTGTAGCTGCACTCATAGACGCCGGCCGCCAGCCCGCCCGAGCCTGCCGCCCCACCGGTCTGGGCCTCTGTGGCCCTGCCGCCGTCGCCTGCGCTCGCCGCGTCCGGGTTCTCGCAGGCCGTCAGCAAGAGGATCAGGCCGAAGCAGAGTCCAGTCATCAGGCGCATCGCGGTCCTCCCTGCGACTGACGTTCCAACAATCACCGGTCTGCGGCAACCGGAACCTTGAGCTTGGCCATACGCTCAACAGTTATGGTTCTGCCCGACGTCGACACGCTCGAAAGCGCGCGCATCCTCAATCTGGGCGGCATATCCCTGACGCTAGGCGGCCTGATCACCGCTGCGGTGTTCATTCTCGGCGCCCTGCTGCTGGCCCGGATCGTTACTCACACGCTGCAGCGCCTGCGCGACCGCTCGCCCCAGCGCCAGACCGCGGCCCTCTATCTCCTCGAGAAGCTGGCCGGCTACGGCATCATCATCGCCGGCATCATGATGGGCCTTTCGGCGGCAGGGTTGAACCTGTCGTCCCTGGCGGTCTTCGCGGGCGCGATCGGCATCGGGGTGGGCCTCGGTCTGCAGGGCGTGGTCAAGGAGTTCGTTTCGGGCCTGTTCCTGATCTTCGACCGCATGGTTTCGATCGGCGACTACGTCGAACTCGAGGACGGCGCCCGCGGCTCGGTCGTCGAGATTGGGCCACGCGCCACGCGCATCCGCACCAATGACAACATCAACGTTCTGGTCCCGAACTCGCACCTGATCGAGAAACCGGTCACCAACTGGACGCTGAAGGGCGACACCCGCCGAATCCACATCCCGTTTTCCGTCGCCTATGGCGCTGATCGGGCCTGCGTGCGCGACGCGGTGCTCAAGGCGGCCCGCGAGAGCCCCTTCACCCTGCCCGAGACCGACCAGCGCAAGAGCCAGGTCTGGCTGGTCGGCTTCGGCGAGTCGGGCCTGGACTTCGAACTTCTCGTCTGGCCGACCAAGGATGCGGTCAAGCGGCCGGCCGCCATGCACGCGGCCTACACCTGGGCGATAGCCGACGCGCTGGACGCAGCCGGCATCGAGATCCCCTTCCCGCAGACCGACCTGCGCATCCGCTCGATCCTGGGTCGCGAGGGAGACGAGGCCCTGGAAGCGCTCGGCCTCCGAACCCCGCCCCCCCGCCAGCCGGACAGTCTGGTCGAGCCGCCCGCCCCGCCCAGCGTGAACGATGCAGCCGAGGACGTGATGAGCGCTCCAGAGCCGCCGCCCGAACCCGTCACGGGGCCCGAGACGTCCTAGCGCTCCAGCCGGCTGTCGCGGCCCGTCACGAAGCGCCATGCGCTGATCACGATCCGGTAGGCCGAGTCGATCACGGCCGATCCCAGGAACAGGATCACGAAGGCCGAGGCGTCCCAGTCGCCGACCTCGACCAGTGTGCGCAGGCGTTCGAACGCATCCTGCACCGTCGCCACCTCGATCATCGCCGCGATCGGCGACCAGAACAGCAGCCAGACCCACAGCACGCCCCGCGCCGCCGCAAGGGCGATGTCGCCCAGCGCCGTCAGCCGCACGGCCCGGGGTTGCGCCGCCCGGAACAGATCGAACCCGATCCGCGCCACGCCATAGACCACCACCGGCCAGAAGATCATCTCGACGATCGCCCGGATGGCCGGGCTGTAGTCGACGCCGCCGACCTCCACGACCCAGTCGCTCAGGGGAACGCCGCCGAACTGGATGGCGCCCACCCACCACAGCAGCATCACCGTCACGCCGACGGCGCTACCCAAGGCCCGCGCCACCGGCGACTGCGGCCGGGCGACGGCCTTGACCGTCCTGGGCGCGCCTGCGCCCGACTTCAGGGCCGTGTTCACCCCCTCCATGTCGAAGCGGGCGATCTCGAAGAAGGACAGGTCCTTGACGCGCCACTTGTCGATGAAGTCCGGCCGCTTCTCCTGACGCTCCAGGATGAAGCCCGCGATGGTCGCGATGCCGATCAGGGTGATGCCGCCCTCGAAGAAGCCGTGGAAGCCCTGCGACAGGGCCTGACTGAAGTCGGTCCCGAAGACGACCTTGACCACCACCGTCATCACGGAGATGGCCGCCAGGACCATCAGCCCGACCTTCACCCCGAAGTACCACCAGGGAAACAGCTCCGGGCCCACCAGGTGCTGCGGCCCCGATCCGAAGCGCGCCGCGACCGCCAGCGGGTGGCCGATCTCGCGCAGGATCGCCTCGATCTCGTCGTCGCTCAGCGACCGGCCGAGGGCCTCCTCGCGCGCCTCGACGCGGCTCATGATGTCGTCGCGCAGTTCGGCGACCACGTCCTCGCGGGTCGCCGCCGGCAGTTGGGCCGCCACGGCGGCCAGGTATTTGTCGATCAGGGTCATCCCCACATCCCCCTTCAGGATTTCGGTTGGTCAAGCACGCGGTCGAGCGAGGCGGATATCCGCCGCCACTCGTCGTGCAGTCGCCGCAGCACGCCCTCGCCGTCCGGCGACAGGCGGTAGAAGCGCTTCTTGCGCTTGTCTTCCTCGCGCCATTCGCTGGTCAGCAGGCCCTGGCTCTCAAGGCGGCGGAGCAGCGGGTAGAGGGTGCTCTCCTCCATCTCGATGCCATCCTCGGCCAGCGCCATGCGCAGCGAGTAGCCGTATTGCTCGGTCTTGAGCCGAGCGAGGGTGGCCAGGACCAGAGAGCCCCTGCGGAGCTCCAGCCTCAGCGCCTCGAACTGTTCGATCTCGCCCATCGAGCCTCACCTGCTGTCACATAGTGTGTGACGCACAGTGTATGCCGCATACTGTGCGACCTCGTCAAGTGGCTCCCGTCAGTGCGGAACTACAGCGGCCAGAACGCCAGGATCAGCGGCGGTCCGGCCAACAACACCAGCAGGCTCAGCGGAGCACCCAGCCTGGGATAATCCTCAAAGCGATAGCCGCCCGGCCCCATCACCAGCGTGTTGCACTGGTGCCCGATCGGCGTGAGGAAATCGCAC
>CAMLNT010000142.1 GCA_946481425.1 uncultured Brevundimonas sp. | reverse complement strand
GAAGTTGTGGCACAGAACCACCCGATGTCGCGTCGGCGCAGGACTTAGGCCTCGCCGTCGCCACTGCGGCTGGCGTGATGGCGCTCGACCGCCTTCAGGATAGCACTGGCCAATTGTGGACGAAGGTTCTTGGCGTCCTCGATACCTTCCGAGAAGGCAGCGGCCCGCAGGACTTTGGCCGTTCCCCGGTGGCCTAGCGTATCCAGAGCGTATTTCAGCGCGGCATCAACGGAACCCGAAATCAGGTCCGGCTGCGGCGTACCGGCCGACGCGTTCACAGGCTGCATGCTCATTTTCGCACTCCCCTGGTGGCGGGGACGAGCTAGCCCCGCATGCGCATGAAGACCTCCTGCCCCGCCAGAATCGCGCTGGACAGGAAGAAGGCGACGCACGCCAGGACGATCAGCAAACCCAGAACCGCGCCGACAACCCGGATCAACGACCGGGGCTGCGATGCGACCTCAGATGGCGCGGCGGCGCCATCGTCGGAACTGGAAAACGGATCGTAGGCAACGCCGTCCTCGCGCACATCAAGCTGCGGAGAGGCGGGTTTCGCAATCCTCCACGATTGGGGTCCCCCCAATATTGGGGGGGCCTCGCCGGTCTCTTCGAGCAGCAGCATAGTCGCCGCATGGACGCGGTTCTCGGCGCCCAGCTTGGCGCACACCTCCTTGAGGCGGCTGTCGATCGTGAGGGGCGAGCGATCCAGGCGTTGCGCGATTTCCTTGGAGGAGCGGCCTTGCGCGACCAGTCTCAACACCTGCTTGTCGATATCGGAGAGGCGCGCCGAAACCGGCCGCTCATCCGTGAGGACGTCGGCGTCTTGAGCCGGCCCGGGGGGAAACTTCGACTGCATGAACACCCAGCCCCACGGCCGCAGCCTCGGGATGAATCAGACCTAACCGATTGTGATAGGTTGTGTTCCCTTCGGACGATCCGCAACACCGCTCTGGTTGAATAGCGCCATTAGAGCTACGCTCGAGTGTGCGCCCGATCTTCGTCGTCCAGGGCTTCCGCCGCCTGCTCGTTCAGGGGAAGGCCCTCGCGCCTGGGCCGGACGTAGGGTTCCGGCTTCGGCGTCGCGAGATTGCCCCGCATCAGATGACGGCCTGCCGTGACGCTTCCTTCCGCCACCTGCAGGTCGAACCGAGACTCGTCGCGTCGGCGGACGTCGGCGATCGTCTCGGCCGCCTCCTCCTGCGAAAAGCCCAGGTCGATCAGAACCTGATGTGAGAAAGTCAGGGCGCTCTCGAAGGTCTCGCGCAGCTGATATTCAACGCCAGCCTGCACCAGCCTCAGCGAATGCCCGCGATCGAACGCGCGTACGAACAATTTGGTGAGCGGGAACTCGGCGCGGACGAGTTCCACAATTCGGTCGGCCGCCTCCGGCTTGTCGACAGCCACGATGATCGTCTCGGCCCGCTCGGCCCCGGAGGCTCTCAGCACATCGAGCCGGGTTCCGTCGCCGTAGTAGACCTTGAAGCCGAAGTTTCCCGCCGCCTGGATCATCTCGACCTCGTTGTCGATGATCGACACGTCGACGTCGCGGATGAGCAGCGGCTGGGACACCACCTGGCCGAAGCGGCCGAAGCCGATGATCAGCACCCGCTCACGCAGATTGTGCGCGCGATCGACACCCTCGGCGTCATCGGGCGAGACCTCAGGCCGCGGCAAGAATCGCCGGGCTGCCAGGGTCGTCACGGGGGTGAGGGCCATGGAGAGGATGACGACCGCCGTGGCGGCGGCCGAGATCTGGCCGTCGAATACGCCAGCGGCGAGCGCGGCGCTGTAGAGGACGAAAGCGAACTCCCCGCCTTGCGCAAAGAGGACTGATCGCTCGATCGCCTCGTGATCGTCCGCGCCGAACAGGCGGGCGACGCCGTAGATCGCCACAGCCTTTACGGCCATGAAGGCGATCACGCCGCCGACCACGAGGCGCCAGTCGTCAAGAACGACGCCCAGATCAAGCGACATGCCCACGCTGAGGAAGAAGAGGCCCAGAAGGATGGCGCGGAACGGCTCCACGTCGGCTTCCAGCTGATGACGGAAGGTGGACTCCGAAAGAAGAACACCCGCCATGAAGGCGCCCATGGCCATGGACAGTCCGCCCTCCTGCATCAACCAGGCGGCGCCGACGACGACCAGCAGGGCGGCCGCAGTCATGACCTCGCGTCCGCCCCAGCGCGCCAGGAAGCCGAAGATGGGGTTCATGAAGTATCGGCCGGCCAGGAAGACCACGGCCAAGGCCCCGAGCGCGAGGCCGACGGTCTGCCAGAGCGGAGGCCCCGCCTCAGCCACGCCGGTCGCGGACGCGATCACCGCCACCACAGCCAGCAGGGGGACAATAGCGAGATCTTCAAGCAGCAGGATCGACACAGCCCGCTGGCCTGCGGGCGTCGACAGCTCGTTCCGCTCGTCGAGCATCTGCATGATGACGGCCGTCGATGACAGGACGAAACCCATGGCGGCGATGAAGGCGACCGGGGCGGACAGGCCTGCGGCCATCGCCGTGAGTGTCAGGAGCAGGCCCGCGCCCATCACCTGAGCCGCGCCCAGGCCGAAGATTTCCTTGCGAAGGCTCCAGAGCCTCCGCGGTCGCATCTCCAGACCAATGATGAAGAGAAAGATGACCACGCCGAACTCGGCGACGTGGAGGATGGTCTCAGGCTCCTGGAACAGACCGACGCCGAAGGGACCTATGGCTAGACCGGCCGCCAGATAGCCCAGGACCGATCCGAGCTGGAGTTTCTTGAAGACCGGCACGGCGACCACGCCCGCCGCGAGAAGAGCCGCCATATGGCCCAGTTCAAGTCCTGCCGCGCCGTCCGCCATGCCCGCCTCACCTGTCAGAGCTCGACCATATAGGGATTGTCGTGACTTCGTCATCGCCCGTGACCGTCGTCGCGCGCCTCGACTCGGTTCGGGACCGCGATGTAGCGTGCCCGCGCTTCGAGGAGGGACGGCATGAGCAGGACGATGTGGGCGGCAGGCGCGGCAGCGGCGGCGATTCTGGCAGGCGCATGGGCTGTTCCCGCCCTCGCGCAACCGGGGCCGGCCGCGGAGCAGTCCCAGGCTGCGCGCGAGCTGGCCGACATCATCGCCGACTACGAGGCCTATGCCAGCGGCATTGACCCCCTGACCGCCGGCTCGGAGGGCAATCGCGCCGCCATGGCGCTGCTGCCCGACAACAGCCGCGAGGGCGAACTGGCGCGACGCTCGCCGCTCGGCGCCTTCCGAGACCGGCTGGCGGCGCTGGACACCTCTGCCCTGTCCAGCAGCGAGCGCCTCAACCACGCCCTGCTGTCGCGTTCGATTGCGCTGGACCTCGAGCGGATCGAGCTGGACGGCGGACGCCTGGCGTTCGATTCCGAAGGCGGGCCGGAAACCTTCGCCGGCTACATGGCCTCATCGGCGCGGATCGCGACGCGCGCCGATGCCGACGCCTGGCTCCAGCGGCTGGATGGCTTGGCGACGTTTTATGACAACAGCCTGGCGAACGCCCGGCGAGGTATCGAGACCGGCATGGTCCAGCCGCGGATCATCGCGGACCGCGTGGCGGCTTCGACGGCCACCGCCGCCGCCCTGACGCCCGAGAGCGACCCCCTGCTGCGGCCGTTCGACGAGCGGCCCTCAACGATCAGCGAAAGCGACTGGGCGTCACTGCGTCAGCGCGCGGAGACCATCATCGCCGAAGAAATCATGCCCGCTCGCCAGCGCTGGGCTGCCTTCATGCGCGACGAATACGTCCCGGCGTCCCCTGCGGAGGCCGGCGCCATCGGGCTGGGCCAGCGTCCGGGCGGCCGCGACGCCTACGCCTTTGCTGCCCGGTGGTACACGACCACGGACATGACGCCGGACGAGATTCACCAGCTGGGCCTGTCAGAGGTCGCGCGGATCCGCGCCCAGATGCAGGAGGAGATGGCGGCTGCCGGCTGGACGGGCTCCTTCGCCGATTTCCTGACCTACCTGCGCACCGATCCGCAGTTCTACGCCACGACCCGCGATGAGCTGATGATGCACGCCCGCGAGATCGCCAAGCGCGCAGACGACCAGCTGCCGGCCCTTTTCGGAACACTCCCTCGCCTGCCGTATGGAGTGCGCGAGGTGCCGCGCGAGATCGAGGCCAACTACACCACCGGTCGATACAATCCCGGGAGCTACGTCAACGGCGTGGCGGGTGGCTACATGGTCAACACCTCCAGCCTGAACCAGCGGGCGCTCTACGAGCTGCCCGCCCTGACACTCCATGAGGCCGTACCGGGACATCACCTTCAGATCGCGCTTCAGCAGGAGTTGGGCGACCTGCCCTGGTTTCGTCGCAACGGCGACGCGACGGCCTTTGTGGAGGGCTGGGGCCTTTATTCCGAATACCTCGGCTATGAGATGGGCATCTACAGGACGCCCTATGAGCGGTTCGGCCGTCTGTCCTACGAGATGTGGCGCGCCTGCCGGCTTGTGGCCGACACCGGCATCCACTGGATGGGCTGGGATATCGAAGAGGCCCGCGCCTGTTTCCGCGACAACTCGGCCTTGTCGGAGCACAACATCCAGACGGAACTGGAGCGCTACATCTCCTGGCCGGGCCAGGCGCTTGCCTACAAGGTCGGCGAGTTGACCATCCTGCGTCTGCGACGCCGCGCGGAGGAGACACTGGGTGACCGGTTCGACGTGCGGCGCTTCCACGACGCCATTCTCCTGGGCGGCCCCGTGCCGATGGACGTGTTGGAACAGCGGATCGACGAGTGGATAGCCGCCGAGCAGGCGCGCGAGGGCTGAAGGGAGCGGATTGGGCGAACGTGCGTTAACGACTTCCAAGAACGTCTTGGAGGACTTCGATCATGCGTTGGCTCGCCCTTTCCCTGGCTGTGGCGGCAACCGCCGCGGCCGCTCCCGCCGCCGCCCAGACCTACGGCTATGGCTACGGCTATTCCCAGCCCTACCAAGGTTCAGACTTCGACTGGCGCCGATGCCATACGAATGAGAGCGCCGCCGCCTGCCGCAACCGCCTGCAACAGCGCCGCGACACCCGCTATGGCGACTACCGGTACGACTACAGCCGCGACTATCCGCGCGACAACGCCACCTACGGCTATGGCTCGGTCTATGAGTACTACGCCGACAGCGCTCGATACGGCGAGTACCCCTACTACGGCGGCTACGGCCAGGGTGCGTATTACGGCAACGGCTACTACGGGAACCAGGGTGGCTATTACGGCAATCAGGGCAGCTATTACGGCAACGGCTACTATGGAAATGGCTACTACGGGAACGGCTACGGCGGCTCCTACCGCGGCTATGATTCCGGCGCGGCTCTGGCCCTGACGGTTCTGGGTGTGGCGCTCGGGGCTCAGATCCTGGGCACGCTGGACGACCGGGATCACTACTATCGATACCGGGACGACCGTCAGTGGCGCGAATGGTGCCGCGATCGGTACAACACTTTCGACTGGTCGAGCGGGACCTACCTGTCGAGCGACGGCTATCGTCGCTACTGCCGACGTTCGTGAATTAGACAGCAACACCCGGGACGACCGGGCGTCGCACGAGGCCCATGGATAGCGCTCCGCCAATAGGGGTCTGTCCATGGGTTTTCGCATTTCCGGCCTGCCGGTGTCAGAGTTCGCGCCGCTGTTCGGGCTGGATAAGGCTGCGCTGGCCGCGCGCGGTGTCGAACGCGTAACGATCGATCAGCCCCACGCTGCGCCCTGCCGGATCACGCTGACCGACGCCGAGCCGGGCGAGACCGTCCTGCTGTTGAACTATGAGCACCAGCCGGCGGACACGCCCTATCGCAGCCGCCACGCCATCTTCGTGCGCGAGGCCGCCGAGGCCGCGTTCGACGGGGTCGATGTGGTCCCCGACGCGATCCGGCGCCGGCTTCTGTCGGTGAGGGCCTTCGACGCGGCGGACCGGATGGTTGACGCAGATGTGGTCGAGGGCGCTGCGCTGGGAGGGATGCTCACGCCTATGCTGGCGCGCGACGACGTCGCCTATGTGCATCTGCACTATGCCAGGCGCGGCTGTTTCGCGGCGCGGGCAGAGCGCGCCTGAGATCAGTGGAAGTCACGCGAACCCGGCAGGATGCGAACATCACGCGGGTGCCGGATCGAGCCGCGCGGGCCGTAGGCAAACTCGTCTGCGCCCGAGAGCTGGACCTTCGTCTCATGGTCTTCGGACAGCCGCCGGAGCTCTGATGACCGGTCGAAGATGCGCCGCGTCATGACGTGGAC
>CAMLNT010000141.1 GCA_946481425.1 uncultured Brevundimonas sp. | reverse complement strand
TCGATCGCGGCGGTGACGCCGGTCGGCTCCAGCAGGGCCAGGGTGCGCGGATTGACGCCCAGGGCCTTGGAGGTCGCGGTCGGTTCCGGCGCGGCGTCGAGGATGCGGACGGGCACGCCCCGTCGCGAGAGAAACAGCGCCGCCGCCAGGCCGGTCGGCCCGGCGCCCGCGATCAGGACCTGCGGCGCTGTGCTCATGGCCCGATGTCAGGCTGCGCTCAGCCGCACATCCACGTTGTTCCGCGTCGCGTTGGAGTAGGGGCAGACGGTGTGGGCGGTCTCGACCAGCTTCTGGGCGGTCGCCTGATCCAGGCCGGTGTCGGAGACGGCCAGCGCGATGTCGAGGTTGAAGCCCTCCCCCTTCGTGTTCTTGCCGAAGCCGACCGAGGCGGTGACCTTGGTGTCGGGGCCGACGGGCGTGCCGGCCTTGCCTGAGACAAGTCGAAGCGCGCCGAGGAAACAGGCGGCATAGCCGGTGGCGAACAGCTGTTCCGGGTTGGTCCCGTCGCCGCCCTTGCCGCCCATCTCGGTGGGGGTGGACAGCTTCACGTCGATCTTGCCGTCGTCGGTGGTCGAGCGGCCGTCTTCGCGGCCCCCTCCGGAGGCGGTGGCGTGGGCGGTGTAGAGGACGTCCATGGTGGGGGCTTTCGCTGCTAGGATCCGTCAGGCCCGGCGTGCGAGACTAGGATCGGTTCGGGCTGGTGGAGGCCGACTTCATCGTAACCGAGGAAGCGGCTGGCGGTGAAGGCCGCGGTCGCGACGCCAACGCCCAGTAATCCGGTCAGGAGAACGGCCACGACGAGGCGGTGCGAAATTCTCGCCCTCACGGGCATGGCCCTGGTTTCCGGGGAAACGAGCATGCAGGCTGCGATCAGCGCAGCGCCTGGAAGGCCCGCGACCAAGGCCCAGGCCACTGCGTCCATCGCCAGCAGGCGGCCGAGACGGCTCGGCTCATCATCGATCGGCAGAAGCGCCCCCTCCCGCGCCAGGTCCGCGTGCTGAGCGATCCGCCATGTGTCCCAGAAGAATAGTGATCGCTGATCGTTGACGAAGAGAAACAGGCTTACGCCGAGCGCCAATGCGATCAGGCCGAAGACGACGTATCGGAGGGTCAGGTTCCACCAGGGGCCCGGCGCGCCGGATCTTCGCAGCAGGTAGCCCGACACCAGCCCCGTGATCAAAGCGGGGAGCCAGACCGGAGTGAGCCAGACCGCAACGGTCAAGCCGATCACCCCCGCGCCGATCACAATCAATCCTCCGCCAGCGCCCGATTCCTCACGCGACGCCTGCCCCTGCCGGAACTGGTTCCAATCGCCGTTAGGCGGAAACAGCCAACCTGAACGACCGGCGTGATAGTCAGGATCCGACATTGAGCATCCGCTGAACTAGGTTCACCGATCGTAATGTCGTCGAGGGAGCTAGGCCATCCCCGCCTTCTTCAGGGTGCGGAAGGCCATGAGGACGCGCTGGAGCTTGTCCTCGGCGCCGCGGTCGCCGCCGTTCATGTCGGGGTGACAGCGCTTGAGCAGGTCGTGGTAGCGCATGCGGATCTGCTGACTGTCGACGCCGGGCTCCAGGTCGAGGTCGGCGAGCGCCTTGCGCTCCAGCTTGCCGAGATGGGCGCCGGGGCCGGCCTCGGGCTCGGGAGCGCGTCGGCTGGCGCCGAACATCTCGAAGCTGTCGCGCCAGGAGCCTGTCCCTGCGTTGTTTCCGGTCTTGAACTTGGCGGCGAAGGCCGCGGCCTCGCGGCTCGCCTTGCCGGCCTGCATCTTCCAGGTGGGGCGGCCGCCGGTGGTCAGCTCGTCCTCGCGGTGGGCCCGGACCTCGCCCTCGCTCATGCCGGCGAAGAAGTTCCAGTTCTTGTTGTATTCGGCCGCGTGGGGCTGACAGAAGTCGTAGAAGTCGCGCGTCTCACGCGACTTGGGCGCGCGGGCGGTCGCGGCCTTCATGCAGGACGGCCAGTCGCAGCGGCGCTCGCCCGGCTTGAGGCCGACCGGCGTCTCAGGCTCATCCCCGGCCTTGGGCGGTTTCACCCTGATGTCGGTGAAGCGCGGCGTGTATTGGAAGGCGTCGTCCATCGCTCCCAAGTGTAGGGTCGATTTGGTCCGCTTCAAGGAAAGGCCGCCGAAATGTCCGAAGGTCCCGTCGCGCGTGGCATTCGCGCCAAGCTCCAGGCCGCGTTCCAGCCGGTCGAGCTGGAGATCGAGGACGATTCCGCCCGCCATGCCGGGCACCACCATCACGGCGGGGTCGACGCCCACGAGGGCGGCGAGAGCCATTTCAACCTGAGGATCGTCTCGGCGGTCTTTGCCGGGATGAGCCGGGTCGAGCGCCAGCGGGCGATCAACGCCTGCCTGAAGGACGAACTGGCCGGCCCGGTGCACGCCCTTTCGATCCGGGCCGACGCTCCGACCACGTAGCGTCGTTACGCGCGTTCACCTCCTCTTAGAACTCGCTGCATAGGCTCGCAGGGGTAGAGATTGGAGGGGGATCGGATGGGAGTGACCGAGCCGCGTGGAAACGCGCCGTCCGCGCATGCCGAGACGCACGCGCGCCAGCCCCAATCCGAAGCCGCCCAGGCGCTGACCGCGATCCTGCAGACGCATTACCTGCGCTATGGCCTGATCTTCAGCTGGGCCCTTGGCCTGGGTGTCGGCATCGGCTGGGAAGTGGCCGTGCCGTGGCTGGCTCTGACCCTGTTCGCCGGCCTGTTCCGGGGCTGGGTCGAAAAGCGTGTCGCCGCGCGCGTCGGCTCCGGCTATGGCCTGATCTTCCCGACGGTGGCCACCATCACCACCTGCGCCTGGGCGGTCGCGCCGCTGCTGGCCTGGTTCGCGCCGGAATCCTTCGGCCGGCCGCTGGCCATGGCCTTCATCGTCTCGGGCTATCTGCTGGTCTTCACCCAGCTGCGCTCGAGCCCGCGTCAGGCGATGGTGATTTCCTCGCCCTACGGTCTGGTCAGCCTGATCTGCCTGGTCAGCCTGTGGGGCACGCCGGATTTCTGGGCGTTCGCGGCCTGTGTGCCGTTCGTGGCCGCCGGCTTCTTCGTCCACGTCGTCATGACCATGATGAAGGAGGCCCGCATCAAGGCGTTCTCGGACCATCAGGCCCATCTGATCGCCGAGCTCGAGCTGGCGCGCGACACCGCCAACGCCGCCAACCAGGCGAAGTCTTCCTTCCTCGGCGTCATCTCGCATGAGCTGCGCACGCCGATGAACGGCGTGCTGGGCGCGGCCCAGCTGCTGTCCTCGACGCGTCTGGACAATACCCAGCGCGAATATGTCTCGATCGTGCGCAACTCGGGCGACAGCCTGCTGACCCTGCTGAACGACATCCTCGACATGACCAAGATCGAGGCGGGCCGCATGGAGTTCGACAACGTCGACGTCGACGTCGCCGAGCTGCACGAGCGGATTTCGGGCGTCGCCTCCGCTCAGGCCCAGGCCAAGGAGCTGGCTTTCCACAGCGAGTTCTCGGGCGAGATTCCGGCGGTGGTGCGCGGGGACCCGGTGCGCGTCGGCCAGATCCTGCAGAACCTGCTGTCCAACGCCATCAAGTTCACCGCCGAGGGCGAGATCCGCTACCGCATCTCCGGCGAGCGGTTGTCCGATGAGCGGGTGAAATTCCGCTTCGCGGTGACCGACACCGGGCCCGGCATCGCCTCATCGGACCTGCAACGGCTGTTCGAGCCCTTCACCCAGCTGGACGCCTCCTCGACGCGCCGCCATGGGGGCACCGGGCTCGGCCTGACGATCTCGCGCCGCCTGGCCGAGATCATGGGCGGGTCGATCACGGTCGACACACGCCTGGGCGAGGGCTCGACCTTCACCTTCGACGTCGAGGCCGAGGTCGTGGCCTGGGAGCGTCCGGGCATGGTCGAGCCCCTGACCGCCGAGGTCGAGAACGGCCGTCCGCTGCGGGTGCTGGTTGTCGAGGACCATCCGGTCAACCGCATGATCATCGAGGCCTGGATGGCCTCTTCGGGCCACACGACGGCGACGGCCGAGCATGGCCAGTTCGCCCTCGAGGCCGCGGCCCAGGAGACGTTCGACCTGATCCTGATGGACGTGAACATGCCGGTCATGGACGGCCTGACGGCGACGCGGGCGCTGCGCGCGACGGCGGGGCCGAACCAGGAAACGCCGATCGTGGTGCTGTCGGCTTCGGCGCGCAACGAGGACCACGAGGCGGGACTGGCGGCGGGCGCCGACGCCTATCTGAACAAGCCGATCGACTTCCGGGCCCTGGCCGAGGTGCTGAACCGCTGCACGGCCGGACGCGAGGCTTTGCGCGACGCGGTGCGCGAAGCCGCCTGAGGGCTGCCCGATGAACGCCAGATGACTGGCGCCGTTCAGGCGCGGGTCAAGCGCGCGCCGCCATAACGGCTTCAACGACGGTGATCACCGGCCCTCCCGCCGCCCCGGCCCGTCGATGGAGTTGGATCATGAAAAAGACCCTGACTGCGGCCATGGCCGTCATCATGGCGGCGGGCACGCTCGGCGCCGCCGGCGCCGCCACCGCGCAGGACCGCGGCCGCTACGAGGCCCAGTATCGTGGCGATGGCTGGGACCGTCGTGAAGAGCGCCGCGACCGCCGCGAAGATCGCCGTGAAGACCGCTGGGAGCGTCGCGAGGACCGTCGCGAAGACCGCGCCGAGCGCCGTCGCTACGAGCGCTGGCAGCGCGCCCAGCGCCGCTATGCGGCCGGCCGCTACTACGCGCCGCGCGGCTACCAGACCCGCACCTGGGGCTATGGCCAGCGGATGCCCTACCAGTACCGGACCAACCAGTACGTGATCCGCGACTATAACCGCTACGGCCTCTATGCGCCGCCCTCGGGCTACCAGTATGTCCGCAGCGGCAACGACGTGGTCCTGGCCGCGGTCGCGACCGGCCTGATCACCGCGGTCATCGCGGGTCTGTTCCAGTAACCCTCCCCTTGTCACTGGACCGGAAGCGCCCCGGCGGAAAACCGCCGGGGCGTTTTCGTTTGCGCGGTCCGGCTCCGTCGCGCGTTATGGCCGGATGCGCGCCTTCGCAGAGCTTCTGGACCGACTGAGCCTGACGCCGTCGCGCAATGCGAAACTGGTGCTGGTCCGCGACTATCTGAGGGCGGCGCCCGACCCTGACCGCGGCTGGGCCCTGGCGGCTTTGACCGGCAAGCTGGAGTTTGCCAACGCCAAGTCGGCCATGATCCGCAAGGCTGTGGAGGCGCGGGTCGACCCGGTCCTGTTCGGCTGGTCCTATGATTTCGTGGGCGACCTGGCCGAGACGGCCTCCCTGATCTGGCCGCCTGATCCGGATTACCGGCCCAACCGCGAACCGGAGCTGTCAGAGATCATAGAGGCCCTCAGGACCGCGAGCCGGGCCGAGGTCCCCGGCCTGGTCGAGCGCTGGATGGATGCGCTGGAGCCGCGCGGCCGCTGGGCCCTGATCAAGCTGATAACCGGGTCGCTGCGGGTGGGGCTTTCGGCGCAGCTGGCGCGGCAGGCGCTGGCGATGTCGCGGCCGGACGATCTGGAGCCGATCAGCCTGCAGGATGTGGTGGAGGTCTGGCACGACCAGGCGCCGCCCTACGGCGACCTGTTCGCCTGGATCGAAGGGCGTTCCGAGCGGCCCGGCCGGGCGCCCGGCGCCTTCCGGCCGGTGATGCTGGCCCATCCGCTGGACGAGGCCGATCTCGCCGCGATGAACCCTGCCGATTTCGCCGCCGAATGGAAATGGGACGGCATCCGCGTTCAGCTCGTCCTGGAGGACGGCGTGCGGCGCATCTATTCGCGCACCGACGACGAGATTTCGGCGGCCTTTCCCGACCTGATGGAGGCGCTTGATTTCGAGGGAGTGGTGGATGGCGAGCTGCTGGTGATGCGCGATGGCGAAATCGCCTCGTTCGGGGACCTGCAGCAGCGGCTGAACCGCAAGACCGTGGATGCGAAGATGCTTGTCAGCCACCCCGTGGCGGTCATGGCCTATGACCTCCTGGCCGAGGGCGGCGAGGATCTGCGCGAGCGGCCCCTGTCCGAGCGTCGGGCGCGGCTGGAGGCGTTCGTGGATCGCGCCGCCTCACCGCGGCTCAGCCTGTCGCCGGTGGTGGCCTACGACGACTGGGAGACGCTGGCCGCCCTGCGGGCCGATCCGCCTGTCGGCGCGGCGGCCGAGGGGCTGATGCTCAAGCGCTGGGACAGCGTCTATGTCGCGGGTCGCCCCAAGGGCCCGTGGTTCAAGTGGAAGCGCGACCCGCACGTCATCGACGGGGTGCTGATGTACGCCCAGCGCGGCTCGGGCAAGCGGTCGAGCTTCTATTCCGACTACACTTTCGGGGTGTGGACGGCGGAGGGGGCGCTGACGCCCGTCGGCAAGGCCTATTTCGG
>CAMLNT010000140.1 GCA_946481425.1 uncultured Brevundimonas sp. | reverse complement strand
TGAAACGCCCGGCGCTTGCGTCGGGCGTCTTCAATTTCACCGGTATTGACATTTCGCCCCAAGAACTTTGTAATACAAAGTACCAAGGGAGGCCAGCCATGCGTTTTCGCGTCAAGAGTCTCGCGGCGATCGCTGCCGCAATCAGCCTGATTGCGCCGATGGTAGCGGCGCAGGAAATCCAGCCCACCGGCAGCGCCGAGCAGCGCGACGCCATCGCAGCCCTTTCCTTCATGGATGGCGAGTGGCGGGGCCAGGCGGTGTCCTACGGCCCGGGCGGGGTGCGTACCGAACTGATCCAGACCGAGCGCGTCGGCCCATTGCTGGGCGGCTCGGTCCGGGTGGTCGAGGGCCGTGGCTATGACGCCAATGGCGCGACGGCCTTCAACGCCCTGGGCGTCATTTCCTGGAACGAGACCGAGGACCGCTACGAATTCTCGGCTTGGGCGAACGGTCGGCACGGCATCTATGACTTGCAGCGGACGGATAGCGGCTTCGTCTGGGAAGTCCCGGCGGGCCCGGGCGCCGTCATTCGCTACAATGCGACCGTCCAGGACGGCGTCTGGCATGAGGTCGGCGACTACGTCCGTGAGGGCGGCCAGCCGATGCGCTTCTTCGAGATGACCCTGACCCGGATCGGCGACAGCGCCTGGCCGGGTGCGGGCGCGGTCTCGCCGCAATAGGTCAGCCGAAGCCCTCGGCGCCGAGCTGGCGATAGGCCGAGGCGAGGCGTTCGACATCCGTCTCGAACCAGCCGGCCAGCCAGTCGTGGTAGGCGCGGCCGGCCTGGGCCTCCGGTGCGCCGCGGCGCAGGACCGCCACGGCGGTCTGGGCAGCGAAGACGCCGCTCATCAGGGCCTTGAGCATGCCATGGGAGGAGGCCGGGTCGAGCTGGGCCGCGGTGTCGCCGACCAGCATCCAGCCGGGACCGGCCGTCCGGGCCGCGCGGCGCCATGCCACTTCGGCGCCGACCGTGGGTCGCGCTTCGGCCAGGCTCGCGAGCGCAGTTGGGCGCCAGTCCCGGGGCCGGATGCGGCCGTCGAAATCCAGCCGGACCCACTGGTACAGCTCGGCGCCGATCCGCGCGATCCAGGTCCAGCCTTCGCTGTCGCCTTCGATCAGCGGGGCATCGTGACGCTCGGCGCAGCGCCCCGTTGCATAGCCACACCGTGCCAGCAGGACAGGGGAGCGCGCCGCGACCGGCAGCTTTAACGCGCGACCGAGCCAGCGCGCCGGACCTGTCGCATCCACGGTCAGACGGGCGCGGACATCGCCTGCGCCCACGACGCGATCAGCCTCGACGACGGGCTCGCCGGCAGGCTGGCCCAGACGCACGTCAACGCCCGCCTTGCGCGCGGTTTCGAGCAGCAGGGCCTCGAAGGCCGCGCGGCGAACCTGAAAGCCCCTCCAGGGCCCGGTTTCGTCGGCGCCGAAAGGCTCGAACCGGGGAGGGCCGCTCCAGGCCGACCACACGCCCTCGAAACGGGCGCCCGTGACGGCTTCAAGCGCCTCAAGCCCGACGCCGAGCTGAGCGAGCAACGGCTCCACGCCGGGGTGAAGGGCCTCGCCCGGCTTGTCGCGCGGCGACGGCTCCCGTTCGATCAGGACGACCGACAGGCCACCCTGCGCCGCCGTGATGGCGGCGGCGGCTCCGGCGGGACCGCCGCCAACCACGAGAAGATCGATGTCAGCCAGTGGGCAGGCTGTCGTCGAAGCGCCAGTCCCCGCCGTCGCGCTGCACCAGGGCCATCCCGTCACAGGCGTAGACGATGGCTTCTTCCTGGACCGTCAGCAGCACGCGCTTGAGGTCCTCGGGATCGCGGAGTTCCTCGCCGGGGCGATAGAGGTGGAAGCGATAGATATGCCCGGCGGTCGGAAAGGCCGACGCGCCGCGCACCCCCGAGGCGATGGGCCCGACCTCGCCGGCGGCGTCCGCCAGCTTTCGCACCGAGACCGCGCTCCAGGCCGCCTTGGCCTTGAGGATCTCGATGACCGGGGCCTCCTCGTCGGCGAAGTCGGGATCATGGATCCCGAGCGCCCAGTAGGCGGTCTCCATGGCCATGACGCGCCGTTTGGTCTCGTCCAGATCGATCTGCGAGAGGAGGGCGGCCGTCATGGTCCCGGGCAGCACGATGTAGTCGACCCGGTTGATGTCCGCATAGGAGACGCGCCGGCCCTCGGCCGTATCCACGAAGCGCGGACCATTGACCCCGTCCCACGGCATCATGCGCCCGCCGACCTCGGCGATGCCAGTCTCCTCGTCCGTCAGCGGCACGATCGACGGCCAGGGATAGAGAAAGCCCGGCGCGGACTTCAGCGGCGTGAAGTTGCGCGCGCTGTCCGGCGCGATGGCGGGCCAGTAGGAGCCGAGCGCGGCGCAGAGCTTGACGTCCTCCACGAACGGCGTGCCCAGGCCGTAGTTCTGGAGGAAGCGAAGCAGGGGCTCGGACTCGTCGCGATAGAAGATGCCCTGGCTGGCGTCCCAGCCCGGATCGAAATAGCCGGGTGAGTGGTCGGGCAGTCCGGAATAGCGGGGCGGACCGACGCGGCCGGGGCGGGCGTCGCCCGCGTCGAGTGGGCTCTGGCCGATGATGGCTGTCGTATCGGTCTCGCGAATGGAGAAGCCGGCCGGCAGGTTGATGTTGCCGGAAAACCGGCGCTGGGCCAGCGAATAGGGCGGGATGGCCCAAAGGGCGTCGCGGACCGCCTCGGGCACATCGGCGCGCCACCAGTCCATCAGCTCGCGCTGGCTGACCTGCGGGAAGAAGTCCGGCGGGGCGGCCAGGCAGACGGCGGGACGCGCGGGCGACAGGGCCGTGGTATCGAGGCCTTCGACCTCGGCGGTGATCCAGCCTTCGCCCGAGAAGTCGATGTAGTGCTGGGCCCGGTAGCCGCCCTCGCGCAGGATGTCCCACATGTCCGGCCGGTCGTTGAGATTGTCGATCGAGCCGTCGTCGTGGAGCCGGTGGCGCAGCGAAATGTATTCGGGGCCCGTCCGGTCGGTCTCCTGGGCGCCGCCGGCCTCGTAGGTCGGCTCCACGTCCGTGCCGACGTTGAGGATCTGGCCCGACGAGAAATAGAGAACGCCGGGCTCGTTGGTCCAGCCACGCGGGACGGTGAAGCCCAGCCAGTCATCCTGATAGCGGGCGCGGTTCACGAAGGCGGCCGGACGCGGCGCGACGAGGCCGGTGCCGTGATCGTCGTCGCGCGAGAAGCCAGCGATCAGATCGTCGCGCATGGTGAACGGCGCCTGGCCAAGGTGATCGCCCGTCCAGTCGGTGGGGAAGCCCTGGATCTGCAGGTGGCGGTGGAAGCGGGCCAGCTTCTCGTTGAGGAAGCCGCCGCCCATGGTCACGCGGATGTCGGAGCCGGCCAGGCATTCCTCACCGTCGAACAGCTTGTGGACGGGGATCCAGAAACCGCGCTCGTCATCGGCCGGGACGCCCACGACTTCGTCGGTTTCGGGCACGCCCTCGAACCACTCCATCGGGCCGTGACCGCCCTGTTCGCCCATCCGGCGGACGGCAAGATAGGCGGCGTACTTCTGCGGCAGGGGGCGGAACTGGAACGGGTCTCCGTCCACCAGCGGCTCGAAGGCGCGCTCGGCGCCGTTCCAGAGCGGCTCGACCGTGCCGATCCGCGAGATGCCCGTGCGCGAATAGACGAGGTCGGCGTGCCGGCCATGCACCGTGTCGACGGCCTGGCGATACTGGGTGGCGAAGACCACGACTGCGACCGGCGCATCGCCGGCCTCGGCCACGATCTGCGACAGAGATGCGCCCCTGGCGGCATAGACGGCGTCCTCGACCGCCTCGATGTCCGCCAGCGTCGGCCAAGCGGTCAGCGAGGGGTCCTGCACGTTCGGCGAGGCGAGCAGGTGATAGAGCAGCGAGGCTGCGGGCTTGCCGGGCTCTATGCCTCGTACGCCCGAGGCCGCGAAGTCCTGGAGTCCCTGGACAGACCGGTCAATGGACACCGGCTTGGCCAGTTCGGCCATCAGATCCTCGGCCGCGAAATTCAGGCCGCCGCCGGTCGCGCGGCCGATCAGGTCCGTCCAGCCGGCGCCGCCAAGCCGGTCGCGCACGGCCTCGAGCCGACTGCGGATGGAGCGAGCCCGTCCCTGGGCCTGGGCCGGGCTCATCGGCCAGATGGACAGGACGCCCGCGCCGACGGCTGCGCCCGTCAGAAATCCACGCCGCGTGGTCATGGTCGAATCCTCCCCAGGCTCCCCTTCGAGAGCGATACGAGACCCGCGTTCGACCAACGTCAAGCGGCGTTCCGTGACAAGCCCATGGCGCAAACCCGTTACAGGCCTTAAGTTGCACCGGCGGTCCCGAGATCGCGCCGGGCCTCCCCCTTAAATGTTAGCCTTCGCCATCGTCGTCGTTCTGCTCCTCGTGGTGCTCAACGGCCTGTTCGCCATGACGGAACTGGCGGTCGTCTCGTCGCGCAAATCGAAGCTGCAAAGCCGCGCCGAGCGGGGGGATCGCGGTGCGCGCAAGGCGCTGGCGCTCGCCGAAGAACCCACTCATTTCCTGTCGGCGGTCCAGGTCGGCATCACCCTGATCGGCATTCTGGCGGGCGCCTACGGCCAGGCGGCGATCGGCGGCGAGCTGACGCGTCTGCTCGAAACCGCGGTTCCCGCGATCGACGAGTACGCCCACTTCATCTCGACCGGCATCGTGGTCGTGGTCATCACCTATGTGTCGGTGATCGTCGGCGAGCTGGTTCCCAAGCGGCTGGCGCTGATCTTCCCCGAACCGATCGCGGCCAAGATGGCCGAACCGATCTCCTTGCTGGCCGTCGTGCTCAAGCCTTTCGTGGTCCTGCTGACGGCCTCCACATCGGGCATCCTGAAGCTGTTCAACATCAAGGACCGCGACGGGTCGGACGTCACCCAGGAAGAGGTCGAGACGATGATCGCCGAGGGCACCTCGGCGGGCCTGATCGAGCCGGAAGAGCAGGAGATGATCGAGGAGATCCTCACGCTCGGCGACCGCCCGATCAAAGTGGCCATGACCCCGCGCCACGAGGTAAGCTGGATCGCCCTGGACGACCCCGACGATGTCATCAAGGATGAGGTTCGCTCCAGCCCTCACTCGCGGCTGGTGGTGGCCCGCGAGAACGATGTCGATAATCCCCTGGGCGTGGTCCACAAAAAGGACCTGTTGGACAGCCTGCTGGACAACGGCGAGTTCAACGTCGAACGCCTGGTCCAGACCCCCGCCTTCATTCCCCAGACCACCTCGGTGCTGAAGGCGCTGGAAATCCTGAAGCGATCAAAGGTCCACATGGCCTTCATCGTTGACGAGTACGGGGCGTTCGAAGGAGTGGTGACCGCCACCGACCTGCTTGAGATGATCGCCGGCGACTTCAACGAGGAGCACGACGAGCCGAGCCTCAATATCGTCCAGCTGGAAGACGGCTCCTGGCGCGTCGATGGCCAAGCCGATCTGGACGAGCTGGCCGATGTGCTCGGCGAGGACTTCGGCGACCACGAGGGCTTCCACACGGTCGCCGGCCTGGTCCTGCACGAACTGTCGCGCATCCCCGACGAGGGCGACCGCCTCCAGCTCGGGCGATTCGAGGTCGAGGTCGCCGAGATGGATGACCGCCGTATCGCGGTCCTGGTCTTCCATCAGGTGATCAAGCCTGCGGCGGAAGGTCTGGCGACGGCCGAGGCCTGATCCCAGGAGCGAGCCGCCGGATTGGCGAGGCCGCGCTTGCCCCCGGGGCGAGGCGCTGTTAAAGCCACCGGCTCCGGCCAAGGCCGCGCGCGCCGAAGGGGTACTTTCGGCGCGCTGTTCTTTGTCCCGGACGCTGGAGTTCCTATGTGGGCTCCATCGAAGGAGTGTAGCTCAGTTGGTAGAGCATCGGTCTCCAAAACCGAGGGCCGGGGGTTCGAGTCCCTCCACTCCTGCCACCTTTTTCTGAGACGGGTAAAAATGGCCAAGGCGAAGTCCTCCACGCGAGGCGGAGGAAGCACCATCGTTCAGGGCGGCGCCGTCGCCGCTGAGGCCGATGCGCCCAAGAAGCGCACCAGCCCTGCCCAGTTCTTCAGCCAGGTCCGCGCCGAGGGCCGCAAGATCACGTGGCCGAGCCGCAAGGAGACCTGGATCACCTCGGTGATGGTCTTCATCATGGTCGCGATCGCGGCCCTGTTCTTCTTTGTGGTCGATCTGGTGATGGCGCTGGGCGCCAGCCAGCTGATCCAGCTCGGGCGCTAAGGAGCCCCACCTATGACCGAAGCCCAGGCCTCGAACCCGAACCACAAGTGGTACATCGTCCACGCCTATTCCAACTTCGAGAAGAAGGTGAAGGAGAACATCCTCGACCAGGCCCGTAATCAGGGACTGGCCGACCGCTTCTCCGAGGTGCTGGTCCCGACCGAGGACGTCGTCGAGATCCGTCGCGGCCGCAAGGTCAACACCGAGCGCAAGTTCTTCCCGGGCTATG
>CAMLNT010000139.1 GCA_946481425.1 uncultured Brevundimonas sp. | reverse complement strand
GGCGCGACGCTGAACCCCGAGACCCTGCCGCGCCTGAAGGTGAAGGCGGTGGTCGGGGCGGCCAACAACCAGCTGAAGACGCCGGACATCGGCGAGCGCCTGGCGGCGGCGGGCGTGCTTTATGCGCCGGACTACGTCGTCAACGGCGGCGGCATCATCAATGTCGCGTCGGAGCTCAAGGCGCGTCAGACCGGCGGAACCTATGACCCGGCGTGGGTCGAGACCAAGCTGGTCCGTCTGATGGAGACGCTGGGCGAGGTGTTCGAGCGCTCGGAGGTCGAAGGCCGCCCGACGCACGAGGTCGCGGATGCGATCGCAGAGGCCCGGATCAAGGCCGCCGGCGACGCACGCTGCGTCGCCTGACGACCATAAAAAACCGCGTTAGCCGAGCAGTTTAACAGCCCGTTTACCATCCGGGCGGCACTTTCTGCCTAGTGGGGGTCGGTCGTCCGATTCCGGTGTTGGGGCGGAACGCGTGGGCGGCTTTTCGGCGGCGGTTCAGAGATTTGGCATCGGGCGTCTCGCGGCGCTCGCGGGTGTGGCCGCGGGCGTCGCGGCCGTGCTCGTGGCCTTGATGTTGCGCGTAGGCGAAGCGCCCTCTGCGTTGCTGTATTCCAATCTGGATCTGCGCGAGGCTGCGGAAGTGACCGCCGCGCTCGATCAGGCGGGCATCGCCTACGAGGCGCGGGGCGACGGCTCTACGATCCTGGTCAACCGCGACGACGTCGGCACGGCGCGCCTGATGCTGGCCGAGCAGGGACTCGTGACATCGGGCAGCGTTGGCTACGAGTTGTTCGACGCCCAGTCAGCGCTGGGTCAGACCGAGTTCCAGCAGAACATGAACCGCAAGCGCGCCATCGAGGGCGAGATCGCGCGCACCTTGATGTCGATGCGCGGCGTGAACTCCGCGCGCGTCCTGATCGCCCTGCCCGAACGTCAGCTATTCCAGGCAGAGTCCGCGCCCGTGACGGCCTCGGTGTCGGTCGACACCGGCGGCCGCGAGCTGACGGGGGAGGAAATCCAGGCGATCCAGCAGCTTGTCTCGACCGCCGTCACCGGCCTGCGTCCGGATCGGGTTACGATCGTTGACGCCAACAACCGCCTCCTGGCGGCGGGCGGCGAGGGGGAGGGCTTCTCGGCTGCAGCGGCGTCGGAGCGCCGGGCCGAGATCGAGCATCGTCTCCAGGCGACCCTGCTGAACCTGGTCGAGGGCGTGGTCGGTCCGGGAGCCGCACGCGTCCAGGTCACCGCCGAGATCGACGAGACCCGCCAGACCATCCAGGCCCAGGAATTCGATCCCGACGGTCAGGTCGTGCGTTCGACCTCCAGCTCGGAATCGACGGCTGAAGACAGCCAGGGCGCGGAAGGCGGGGCCGTGGGCGTGGTCGAGCAACTGCCGGAGGGTGAGCAGACCCCGACCGCCGCGGCCGGGCCGTCCTCCCGTTCGGGCGAGACCGGCGAGACGACCAACTACGAGATCTCGAACACGACCACCACGACGGTCCGCGAGCCGGGCGCCATCCAGCGGCTTTCGGTGGCCGTGGCGGTCGACGGCGTCTGGACCCCGGCTGCCAGCGGTGACGCCGAGCCGACCTATGAGCCGCGCTCCGAGGAGGAGATCGCCCAGATCCGGACGCTGGTTCAGAATGCCATGGGCTTCAACGAGCAGCGCGGCGACCAGTTCGAAGTGGTCAATGTGCGCTTCGCGCGAACGGGCGTGTCGGCCGATGGCGGCACCGAGGCCGGCGGCGGCCTGTTCGATTTTACCGGCGACGACATCAAACGCTTCATCGAGCTCGGCGTCCTGTTTGTGGTCGGTTTGCTTCTCATCTTCTTCGTCCTGCGCCCGCTGGTGAAGGCGGCCTCGGGCGGCGGCCGGGCTGGTGCGTCCGGGCCTGAGATGGTCGCCCTGCCGGGCGGCGGCGGCGCGATGGTGGCAGTCGGCGGGGGCGGCGTGCAGGCGCTTCCGGCGACCGCCGGCGGAGCGGCTGGCCAGCAGCTGATGCTGCCCCAGAGTGAAATGGACCAGCGCCTCGACATCGCCCGCATCGAGGGACAGGTGAAGGCATCGTCGGTCCGCAAGGTGTCGGACTTTGTGGAAAGCCATCCGGACGAGTCGCGCTCGATCCTCCGTAGCTGGGTGCACGAAGGCTGATGGCGGCCCGGATGATCAACCGCAAGAACACGGTCGAGGACGCCAAGCGGCTGTCCGGACCTGAAAAGGCGGCCGTGGTTCTGCTGGCGCTGGGCGAAGACCACACCAAGCTCTGGGAAGGGCTCGAGGAAGACGAGATCAAGGAAGTCTCCCAGGCGATGGCGATGCTGGGCAACGTCCAGGCGAGCGTCGTCGAGGATGTCCTGGTCGAGTTCGTCTCGGGCGTCGGCGGCGCCGGTTCCCTGATGGGCAGCTTCGAACAGACCCAGCGCCTGCTCACCGCCTTCCTGCCGTCCGACAAGGTCGACGGCCTGATGGAGGAAATCCGGGGTCCGGCCGGTCGCACCATGTGGGACAAGCTGGGCAACGTGAACGAGGTGGTGCTCGCGAACTATCTCAAGAACGAATACCCGCAGACGGTCGCGGTGGTTCTGTCCAAGATCAAGGCCGAGCATGCGTCGCGCGTTCTTACCGCCCTGCCGGAGGACTTTGCCCTCGAGTGCGTGCAGCGGATGCTGCGCATGGAGCCGGTCCAGCGCGAAATCCTGGACAAGATCGAGCAGACCCTGCGGACGGAGTTCATGTCGAACCTGGCGCGCACTTCCAAGCGCGACAGCCACGAGATGATGGCCGACATTTTCAATAACTTCGACCGCCAGACCGAGAGCCGCTTCGTTACGGCGCTGGAAGAGCGCAACCGTGAATCGGCCGAGCGCATCCGGGCGCTGATGTTCGTGTTCGAGGACCTCGGAAAGCTCGATCCCGGTGGCGTCCAGACGCTGTTGCGTGCGGTCGACAAGGACCAGCTCGGCCTCGCCATGAAGGGCGCATCGGACACGCTTCGCGAGATGTTCTTCTCCAACATGTCCGAGCGCGCCGCCAAGATCATGCGCGAGGACATGGAGTCGATGGGACCTGTCCGCCTCAAGGACGTCGACAATGCCCAGATGGCGATGGTGCAGGTCGCCAAGGATCTGGCCGCCAAGGGCGAGATCATGCTGGCCGGCCAGGGCGGCGATGACGAGTTGATCTACTGATGACCCTGTCAGCGCCCCAGAAGTTCAGCTTCGACACCCACTTCGACGATGATGGCCGGGTCCTGTCGTCCGCGCCGATCGCGCGGATTAAGCGGGCCTATTCACCGGCCGAGGTGGAAGCCCTGCGCGCCGAGGCGTTCGCCGCGGGCCAGGCAACGCAGCGGTCGGCGGACGAGAGCGTGATGGCCCAGTCCCTGGCCGCCATCGCTGACGCCTGCCGTCAGGCGCTGCCGACACTGGAGCGGGTCGTGGCGAACTATCGGGCGCAGGCGGCGGATCTGGCGCTGGCGACCGGCGAGGCAGTGGCCTCAGCCGCCCTCGCGCGGCTTCCGCAGGCGCCGCTGGCGGCCGCGCTCGAGGCGCTCTCGACCGAGATGGCCGGCGCTGGCCGTCTGATCGTGCGCATTCCTGCGGGACAGCCGGGCCTTGACGAGGCCGTTCAGGCGGCGGCGTCGGAAGCGGGTCTCGGCGACCGGGTGGCGGTCCGCGAGGACGGCAGCCTGGCCTCAGCGGCTTTCGTCGTGGAATGGCCCGACGGCCGCGCCGAATACGACCCCCAAGCCGCACTGACGCGCGTGCGTGAAGCTCTGGAATCCGCGCTTTCGGCCGAAGCCGACGGCGCCATCGACCTACTGAACGGAGAGGCGTGATGGCCGACACCGATCTTCCCCTGGAAGAATTCCCGGACTCGACGGCGCTGGTCGCCGCTGACAGCCTGGAAGAGAAGCTGGCGAGCGATCTGGCGCCGGTGTTCGACGTGCCGGTCGGCATCTCGGCCGTGCTGGGCAAGGCCTCGATGAGCGTGGCGCAGCTTCTGAAGCTGGGCGCCGGCAGCGTTCTGGAGCTTGATCGCAAGGTCGGCGAGGCCATCGACATCTATGTGAACAACCGGCTGGTCGCGCGTGGGGAGGTCGTCGTCGTCGATGACCGGCTCGGCGTGACCATGACCGAAATCATCAAGAGTGAAGACCAGGCCGCCTGAACGGCGAACCTGTAGGCAGGAGAGATCAACATGCGGCTTCTGGTGGTCGGAAGACTGAGCGGACAGCTCGCTGCGGCTGTGAAGATGGCCATGGCGCAGGGCGCCAAGGTCAATCACGTGGAGCGCACGGACCAGGCGACGGACATCCTCCGGCGTGGCCAGGGCGCGGACCTGCTGATGGTGGACTACGACCTCGACATCAGCGGCCTGATCGCCGCGAACGAGGCCGAGCGGATCCATGTGCCGGTTGTCGCCTGCGGCGTCGGCGCGGATCCGGACAAGGCCGCCGCGGCCATCAGCGCCGGCGCCAAGGAATTCATCCCGCTTCCACCGGAAGCCGACCTGATCGCCGCCATCCTGTCGGCGGTGTCGGACGACGAGCGCCCGATGGTGTCGCGTGACCCGGCCATGGAGGCGGTCGTCCGCCTCGCCGACCAGGTCGCCAAGTCCGACGCGTCGGTCCTGATCACCGGCGAAAGCGGCGTCGGCAAGGAAGTCATGGCGCGCTACCTGCACCAGAAGTCGCGGCGCGCCGACAAGCCGTTCATCAGCGTCAACTGTGCGGCCATTCCGGACAATCTGCTCGAGTCCGAACTGTTCGGGCACGAGAAGGGCGCCTTCACGGGCGCGGTCGCCCGCCGGATCGGCAAGTTCGAAGAGGCCGACGGCGGCACGCTGTTGCTGGATGAAATCTCGGAAATGGACGCCCGGCTGCAGGCCAAGCTGCTGCGCGCCATCCAGGAGCGGGTGATCGACCGCGTCGGTGGCACCAAGCCGGTCAAGGTGGATATCCGCATCCTCGCGACGTCGAACCGCGACCTGGGCCGCGCCGTACGCGACGGGACCTTCCGTGAAGACCTGCTGTACCGCCTGAACGTGGTGAACCTTCGTCTTCCGGCGCTCCGGGAGCGGCCGGGCGACATCACGGCGCTGTCGGATCACTTCATCAAGAAGTACGCGGCTGCCAACGGTCTGCCGCACCGGATGTTGTCGGCGGGCGCCCTGAGCCGGATGCGCGCCCACGCCTGGCCGGGCAATGTGCGCGAACTCGAGAACGCCATGCACCGCGCGGTGCTGCTGGCGACGGGGCCCGAGATCGACGAGCACGCCATTGCCCTGCCGGATGGCAAGCCGCTGGCGTCGCTGGACCAGGGTCCTGCGGGCCGCGCGGCTCAGGCCGCCGACGCCGTGAGCCGTGCCTTCGTCGGCCAGACCGTAGCGCAGATGGAGCAGACGCTGATCCTGGACACCCTGAACCATTGCCTAGGGAACCGGACCCATGCGGCCAGTATCCTGGGCATCTCGATCCGTACGCTTCGTAACAAGCTGAACGAATACACGGCGGCCGGCGTGAATGTGCCGCACCCGCAGTCGGGCGTGGCCGCGGCCTGATGGACCGCCGCGGGCTTCTGGCAGGATTGAGTGCGACGGGCCTTCTGGCCTGTTCGCGTGCGCCTGCTGAAGCCGGAGACGCCTCGGCCGGCACGACCCATCCCGCGCCGCCGACGGCGTTCGAGGCCCTCGACCTGTCGGATCTCGAAGCCGACCATGGCGGGCGGCTGGGCTTCGTCTTCCATGCGGTCCATCGGGGGCTCGGCCTCGCCTGGCGCGGCGAAGAGCGGTTCGTCTACTGCTCGACCTTCAAGATGTTCCTGGCCGCCGCAGTCCTGGAGCGCGTCGAGGCGGGGCAGGAGCGCCTGGATCGCCAGGTCGCCGTTACGCGCGAGGACATGCTGAGCCACGCTCCGGTGACGGAAGCCGCCGTCGGCTCGACCCTCTCGATTGAGCGGCTCTGTCAGGCGGCCGTGGAAGTCAGCGACAACCCGGCCGCCAACATCCTGATGCGCGAGATCGGCGGGCTGGAGGCCATGCGAATCTGGTACCGCTCGATTGGTGACCAGGACACGCGTATCGACCGCTGGGAGATGGAGTTGAACGTCCCCGACGGCGACATGGACACGATCCGCCCGCATCAGGCCGTGCGCAATCTTCAGGCCGTCCTGCTGACCGACGACGGTTCGGTGCTCTCGGAGGCCAATCGCTCCCGCCTGACCCGTTGGATGATCGCGTCTCCCTCGGGGCCTGGTCGTATCAAGGCCGGGGCGCCGGCCGGCTGGACCGTCGCTCATAAGACGGGAACCGCCTCGGGCGGCGTGAATGACATCGGCCTGCTGACGACGCCAGACGGCGAGCCTTTCCTGGCCGCAGCCTATTTCGACGGCGATGAAGGGGCCCCGGTCGCGCGCAGGCGGTGACGAGATGATCGTCGACTGCTGGTT
>CAMLNT010000138.1 GCA_946481425.1 uncultured Brevundimonas sp. | reverse complement strand
ACGGAATAGATAACCGCTGAAAGCATCTAAGCGGGAAACTAACCTCAAAACAAGGTCTCGCTGAGGATCGTGGAAGACTACCACGTTGATAGGCCAGGTGTGGAAGCGCGGTGACGCGTGGAGCTTACGGGTACTAATAATCCGATCGGTTTGATCGTTTCTCAGCAAAACTCATGAATGCGGACTTTGAGTTCGCCGACAATGTCTTCTCATTTCATCTGTCCGTCTTGCCGACCTGGTGGCTATGTCGGAGGTTCCCCACCCGATCCCATTCCGAACTCGGTCGTTAAGCCCTCCAGAGCCGATGGTACTTCGTCTTAAGGCGCGGGAGAGTAGGTCGCCGCCGGGTCTGCAAGACGGACAGATGAAAAACCTTCCCTATACAAACCTGCTGACGCGGGATGGAGCAGCCCGGTAGCTCGTCAGGCTCATAACCTGAAGGTCGCAGGTTCAAATCCTGCTCCCGCACCCAAGTTTTCGAAAGCCCCGCTGTCCGCAGCGGGGCTTTCGGCTATCTGGGGCCTCGAGCTCCAGACATCAGGATTTCCGCCGCTTGCCGCAACCCGCGCCCCTCTGCATCGCAGCCGTCTACGGGTTTGCGCCCGTCGGGGAGCCCGACTTGCTGCGTGACCGGCTCGAGGCTGTAGCCAGCGCGGCCGGTGTTCTTGGCACACTGCTCGTCGCCGGCGAGGGTGTGAACGGCACCATCGCCGGGGCCTCGGGCGCGGTCGAGGCGGTGCTTGATGTCATCCGCGCCCAGCCGGGTCTGACGTCGCCGGAGATCAAGTACGCTGCGGCCGACGCCATGCCCTTCCATCGTCTGAAGGTGCGTCGCAAGTCCGAGATCGTCACCATGGGCCGGCCCGATATTGCGCCCTCGAACGGCACGGGCGTCTACGTATCCGCGGGTGACTGGAACGCTCTGATTACCGATCCGGCCACCGTGCTGATCGATACTCGGAACGCCTATGAAGGCGAGGTCGGGGCGTTCGCCGGGGCGGTGCAGCCAAACACGGCGACCTTTCGCGACTTCCCGGCCTGGTTCGAGAGCGAGGGGCGCAAGCTGCTGAATGGCAAGACGAACCCGAAGGTCGCCATGTATTGCACCGGCGGGATCCGCTGCGAAAAGGCCACGGCCCTGCTGAAGGCCGAAGGCGTCGACGAGGTCTATCACCTACAAGGCGGCATCCTGCGTTACCTTGAGGCGGTGCCCGAGAGCGAGAGCCTGTGGCAGGGCGAGTGCTTCGTGTTCGACGAGCGGGTCGCGGTCGGCCACGGCCTGGCCCCGGGAACACACACCCTGTGCCGCGGTTGCCGGATGCCGGTGGACACCGCTGGGCGGGCCTCGCTTCTCTATGTCGAGGGCGTCAGCTGCGCGCGTTGCCACGGCGCCCGCACGCCCGAGCAGCGAGCCGGATACGAGGAACGCCGAAAGCAGATGACGATCGCGGAGCGGTCGGGCGTGGCCCACATCGGCCAAGCGGCGCGCCAGAACCAGAAACGGTTGGATCCAGATCCCGTCTGACGCGCTGAACAGACAAGCCCCGCCCGTCCCGCCGGCGGGGCTTTTTGCCTTTTTGGCTCCCCGCGCGTTAGCTTCGCCGTCTGCAAAGCCGGAGCGTCCATGAAACCCGCCTACGCCATCGCCGCTGTCCTGGTCCTTGCGGCCTGTAACGACCCGCGGACGGAGGCTCCGCCGACAGCACCGCCCAGCGAGCCGCCGCCGCAGACCGTCGTCTATGCCTGCGAAGGCGGGACCTCTGCCGAGGCCAGCTACGGCGCTGGCGGGGCGCTGGCTTTAACCGTCGGCGACGAGACCTGGCCGATGCGGGCGTCCGAGGCGGTGTCGGGTTCACGCTGGGTCGGGGCAGAACTGGAATGGTGGGTCACACTCGAGAACGGTCAGGAGGTAGGGACGCTTCGCCGCCTCGGCGGCCAAGGCGTCGGCGAGGCCGTGGTCGCGCGCTGCCTGCGGCCGACCGGCGGGGGGGTGCTGGCCCCCGAGCCGCCGTCGAGCGCCGACCGGGAGACGATGCCGGTGGCCAACAGCTGCCGGGCCCCTGCGCTCAGCCTCGAGGTCGTGTCGCAGGAAGGAGCTGCTGGATCACGCTACACGGTCCTGGCCTTCGAGAACGAAGGTTCGGCGCCTTGTGTGCTTCAGGGCTACCCGCAGCTCTCGCTGATCGGGGCCAACGGCCAGCCACGAGAGGAAGTGCGGGTCAATCCGGATCGCGGCCCCTACTATCCGGAGGGGCAGGCGATCGAGCCCGTCAGTCTGGAGCCGGGGGCGCGCGCCTATTTTGACCTGGTATCAACGGCTGTGGCGGGTGAAGTCGACGGGGAGGCGGAGCCCTGCGCCCCCACCATCGCGGTGCGCGCCTCGCCGCCGGCCGACGAAGGCTCGGTCCAGGCGCCCCTGGAGCTCAACCCCTGCAACGGTCGTGTGCGGGTCACGCCGTTCCGGCCGACCGAGGACCCCAATCGCGGCGGCTGATCAGCCGGCTGACAGGGGGACCGGGCTCAACTGATCGTAAACCAGCCGCCAGCCCTCGGGCCCGCGGCCGTCGCGTCGCCAGACCCGGATGTAGTGTCCGCGCCGTGCGGTCTCGCCGTCGCTCCAGCGGGCATGTCCGTAGGTGTAGGCGAGATCGCCCGCGGCCGAGGATCGTCCGCCGATCAGATCGAAGCCGTCATAAACCGGCCGCGCCCGGAGGGCGGCCCAGGCCGTCGCCTCGGTCATGGCCGGCCCCTGATCCGGGGTCGAGGCCCAGAAATCATCCGAGCGCACATTGGCGTAGGCCATGTTCGCCGACTCCGCGACCAGTACGCCGTTGAGCGTTGCGTCCATGGCCTGAACCTCGGTCCAGGAGTCCGACCCCGGTGAAGGCACACCACGAGCGGCCCGGTCGACGATCACGTCCTCCATCGCAGGGACGGGCACATGTTCGGGCGTCGAACCAGAGCCGTGATCAAGCGCCCACTGCCAGCGGCCGTCCGGCTGGCGCTCCCAGATGGTGAAGAACCAGCCATGGGCGGCGTTGTCGCCATAGGTCCAGGGGCCGGTGTCCCAGGCGAGGTCGCCCGAGGCGGCGACCCCGACGCGATACGGTCCCCAGCGCAGCGACGTATCGGCTGAGGCCTCGCGCCCCAGCAGATAGTCGCGGGCGAGGACCGGGTCAGGCCTGAACAGGATGCCGTCAGGCGCGGCGAACTCGACAAAGCCGCGGGTGAAGCCGTGCTCGGCGGTGAAGGCGTCAAAGGCGCGTTCGGCCGAGGCGACCTGTGCGGCTAGCGCGAGACGCTCCTGGTCAGCGTCCAAGGTCTGGGCAGAGGCGGGGCCCCCGAGCAAGATCGCGGTGGCGGCCAGGGGAACCAACAGGCGCATGGGGACGTCTCCCTCGTCTCGACGACGACTATGGCCCGGACGGGTGGAAACGCACCTGAATTCGGCGTAACCGGTCGCGGCACTCGAAAGGGACGGCATGGCCGACGACTTCTACGGGCGCGTGCGCGCCACGCTTCAGGACATCGACAGTCAGGGACTAACCAAGCCGGAGCGTGTGATCGCCTCGCGCCAAGGGCCGGTGATCCAGGTCGGCGGTCGCAGCGTGCTCAACTTCTGCGCCAACAACTATCTGGGTCTGGCCGGCGACGAGCGCGTGACCCGGGCGGGCATCGCGGCGCAGGAAAAGTGGGGCGCGGGCACGGCCTCGGTGCGCTTCATCTGCGGCACGCTGGAAATCCACAAGGAGCTGGAGCGGTCGATCGCCGACTATCTCGGCTTCGAGGACACGATCCTGTTCGCTGCCGCCTTCGACGCCAACGGCGGGATCTTCGAGCCGCTGTTCACAGACGAGGACGCGATCGTCTCGGACAGCCTGAACCACGCCTCGATCATCGACGGCGTGCGGCTGTGCAAGGCGAAGCGCTATCGCTTCGCCAACTCCGACATGGACGAGCTGGAAAGCCAGCTGAAGCAGGCCCGGGCCGATGGCGCGCGGTCGATCGTGATCGCCACGGACGGCGCCTTCTCGATGGACGGCTACATCGCAAAGCTGAAGGACATCCGGGCGCTGGCCGACCGGTACGACGCGCTCATCATGGTCGACGACTGCCATGCAACGGGCTTCCTGGGTCCGATGGGGCGGGGCTCGTATGCGCATCACGGGGTCGAGGTGGACTTCGTCACCGGCACCTTCGGCAAGGCGCTTGGCGGGGCCATGGGCGGCTTCATCTGCGCGAAGGCCGAGGTCGTGGCCCTGCTGAAGCAGAAGGCGCGGCCCTATCTGTTTTCTAATGCATTGAGCCCCGCTGTGTGCGGCTCCTCAATGGAGGCGATCCGTATCGCCAATGGCGCCGAGGGCGACACGCTGCGGGATCAGCTTTTCGCCAATGCCGCCCGGTATCGGGCAGCCATGGCGGCGGCCGGGTTCCGGCTGCTCGACGGCGAGCACCCGATCATTCCGGTGATGCTGGATGACGCCAAACTGGCCCAGGATTTCGCCGCCCGCGCGCTGGAGCTTGGCGTCTATGTGATCGGGTTCTCGTTCCCGGTCGTGCCGCGCGGCCAGGCCCGCATCCGCACCCAAATGTCGGCGGCGCATACCTTCGAACAGATTGATCAGACGGTCGCAGCGTTCACGACGGCCGGCAAGGAACTGGGAGTTATCTGATGGCGAACACCATGAAGGCCCTGGCCAAGACGAAGCCGGAAGTCGGCCTGGACCTGATTGAGGCGCCGGTGCCGACGCCGGGCGACGACGATGTGCTGATCAAGGTCCACAAGACCGCTGTCTGCGGGACGGACATCCACATCTGGAACTGGGACGAGTGGTCCCAGAAGAACGTGCCGGTTCCGATGATCACGGGCCATGAGTTCTCCGGCGAGATCGTCGCCATCGGCAAGGACGTGGACCGTCGCCTGAAGGTCGGCCAGCGCGTCTCGGCCGAGGGGCATGTCATCGACCTGAATTCCGAGGCCGCCCGCGCCGGCCATTTCCACCTCGACCCGGATACGCGGGGCATTGGCGTGAACCGCCAAGGCGCCTTTGCCGAGTTCGTGGTGGCGCCGGCCTTCAACGTCATCGAGCTGCCCGACGACGTGCCCTATGAGATCGGGGCGATCCTCGATCCGTTCGGCAATGCCGTGCACACTGCTCAGCAGTTCGACCTGCTTGGCGAGGATGTGCTGGTTACCGGGGCCGGCCCCATCGGCATGATGGCCGCCGCCGTCGCGCGCCACGCGGGTGCGCGGACCGTGGTCCTGACCGACATCAACGATTTCCGCCTGGAGCTGGCCCAGAAGGTCGCGCCCGGCGTGCGCACGGTGAACACCACCAAGGAAGATCTGCACGACGTCATGCACGAGCTGGGCCTGAAGGTCGGCTTCGATGTGGCGCTGGAGATGTCGGGTTCGCCCATCGCCTTCAAGCAGTGCGTCGATACCCTGATCATGGGCGGCGGCATGGCGCTGCTGGGCATCCCGTCCAGGCCCATGGAGACGGACTGGGGCCAGATCATCCTCAAGGCCCTGACCATCAAGGGCGTCTACGGCCGCGAGATGTTTACCACCTGGCGCAAGATGCTGGGCCTCTTGAAGGCCGGGCTCGACCTCCAGCCGCTCATCACCCACCAGATGGCCTTCACCGACTATCGCCAAGGCTTCGAGGCGATGAAGTCGGGCCAGTCGGGCAAGGTGGTTCTGGACTGGTCCAAGGCGGCCTGATCCGGTCTGGCGTCGGCACGACGACACCGACGCCACCGCCGACAAATGTGTCGCTCTCAAAATTGAGCGACAAAGCGACAAAGCGACATCCGGCATCGATCGCATGGCGCCGACGGCTCGCGCGCGTCGAAAGTAGAAGGATGTCAAAGACCGACTGCTTGATCCTACGTCGATGACGACGGGCGGGGAAAAGTCGCGCATGTGAAGGGGACACATTGCGCGTTTTCAGAAGCATGCGCGGTCAGGGCACGGGGATGAACGGCTAGCCGCGCGGGTGCGCCCGTCGCCAATCCTCCGGGTTCTGGAAGCGCCCGGACCAGGCGCCGGCCCCGTCGCGGCGAGCCTGGTTCTCTTCATCGATGTAGGCCGTCGAATAGCGCCTGTAGGCCAGGGCATGGCCCGCGCGGACCATCTCGGCGCCGAGGTCCAGACCGGCGGCCCGGCAGGTTGCGATCGTCCGCCCATCGCGATCGACGTCGGTGGGCCGACAAGTGACGTCGTGGCCAGCGATCAGGTCCGCGAGGGCCGAACGGGCCGCCGAACCGCAGGGCCGACCGTCGCAGGCCTGATGCAGTTCGAACGCGTCGATCCCGTCGAGCCGGATCTCATGGCCTTCGAGCCTCAGACCGTCGCCGTCCACGACACGTGCGCGGCCGGTAATTGCGGGGCCCTCCGCGGCTTGAGTCAGGCGCGAAGCCGCTTCGAGGCGCAACGCCTGGACGCCGGCCGGCTCCAGGATGAGAAACACCGCCGCCAAGGTGGCGCCGACGAACCCGGCTTCCAGACGCCGGGTGGCGCGCTGCCGGCGCCGGACCTGCCAGGGGTGTGTGTCGACCCAGCCCATGCGCGAAGCATGGGCCGGGCTCGGTCAAGCGAGGGTGA
>CAMLNT010000137.1 GCA_946481425.1 uncultured Brevundimonas sp. | reverse complement strand
AGGAGTTCTGCACGCTCACCTACGGCGTGAAGTTCCCGATGTTCGAGAAGGTGCAGGTGCGCGGCGCGGGCGCCACGCCGCTGTACGCCGACCTGGCCAAGGCCACGGGAGAGGCGCCGGGCTGGAATTTCCACAAGTACCTGATCGACCGGAATGGCCGGGTCGTCGCCAGCTTCGGCAGCCGCACCACGCCGGACGATCCGAAGCTGGTGGCCGAGATCGAGAAGCTGCTGGCGGCACCCATGCCGGGCAAGCCCGTCGCCAAGTCCTGACCTGCCGGGCGCCGGTCAGAGCCGGCGCTTGATCGCGGCGATCGCGGCGCCCAGCAGCGGGATGTGCTGGAAAATCCCGTCCGCCGCATTCCAGTAGTCCTGGTGGTACACGATGCGGCCCGCCGCGTCGAAGCGCAGGTGGCTCATGCCCACCGTCCAGGTGTCGATGCCGCGCCGTAAGCGGCGGAAGCGGATCATCATCGTCCAGCGCACGAGGTGTTCGTCGTGGACCGTACGCGTGGTCTCGAGGATCCTCACCCGGCAGTCCTCCACGGCGGCGGCGCTTTCCTGCAGGTAGTGCCCGAGCGCCGGCAGCCCGCGCACCGTCTTCAGCGTGTCGTTGAAATAGACATCCTCGGCATAGGTGCGCGCCAGCAGCTGCTCGATGCGGTCCGGCGCGAAGCTCGAAAAGAAGGCCGAGAACGAGGCCAGCGCTTCTGCCTCCGCGGGGCTGCCCGCGGCGGGCGGGGCCGGATGGCGGGTCCGGGCGAGATCCAGTTCATCGAGTGTTTCCATGCCCCGATTCCACCGCGGGACGCGTGAGGACGGCATGACCGGGCGACCCGGCCCGGGTTCGCCCGGGGGCTCGGGCCGTCCCGCCGCCTGAACCGTTCCGATGCCCGCGATTGCCGTCGCGGCTGCGCGCCGCGACAATAGGCGGCGACGTGCCGACCCGGCCCGCCCCTTCAGGAGTCCTTCTGCAATGAATTCCGCCCTGCGATTCGCCGCGCCGCTGGTCCTGGCCAGCCTGGTGTTCTCCCTCAGCGCCTGCAAGCCGTCCGAGGACAAGGACGAAGGCGGGACCGAGACCGCCGCCGAGGCCACCGACGATGCCGCCAAGGCCGAGCCGGGCGCGCCCGCCGTCGCCGGCATCGAAGGCCTGGAAACCGAGAAGAAGCAGGTCAGCTACATGATCGGCCTGGACATGGCCAAGTCGCTGGCCCCGATCAAGGACGACCTCGACGTCGAGGTGATCGCCGAGGCCATGGCCTCCGCTTTTGCCGGCGAGGCCCCGAAGCTGACCGAGGAACAGTCGCTCAAGATCCAGGAAGCCTTCACCGCCAAGCTGCAGGCCAAGCAGGCCGCCGAACAGGCCGCCAAGGCCGCCAAGGGCAAGGAAGAGGGCGCGGCGTTCCTGGCCGCGAACAAGGACAAGCCCAGCGTCAAGACCACCGAGAGCGGCCTGCAGTACCGCGTCGAGCGCGCCGGCAACGGCCCGCAGCCGACCGCCAGCGACGTCGTCCGCGTGCACTACAAGGGCACCCTGCTCGACGGCACCGTGTTCGACAGCTCCTACGAGCGGGGCCAGCCGGCCGAGTTCGGCCTGAACCAGGTGATCCCCGGCTGGGCCGAAGGCGTCGCGCTGATGCCGGTCGGCAGCAAGTACACCTTCTGGATTCCGTCCGAGCTGGGTTATGGCGAGAGCGGCGGCGGCCCGATCCCGCCGAACTCGATGCTGACCTTCGAGGTCGAGCTGATCGAGATCGTCAAGTAATCGTGCCAACATCGGCCGGCGCCGGGAGCATTCCCGGCGCCGGTTTGTTTTCCGGGGCGGACGTCCCGGGCTTAGCGGGGTAGGCGCATGAAAGTCACGGTATTCGGAACCGGTTACGTCGGCCTGGTCACCGGCGCCTGCCTGGCCGAGGTCGGGCACGAGGTGGTCTGCGTCGACATCGACCAGGCCAAGGTCGAGGGCCTGAACCGCGGCGAGGTGCCGATCTACGAGCCCGGCCTCGAGGAGATGGTGCTGGCCAACCATGGCGCCGGTCGCCTCGCCTTCACCACCGACGCGGTCGGCGCCATCGCCCACGGCGAGATCCTCTTCATCGCGGTCGGCACGCCCCCGGACGAGGACGGCAGCGCCGACCTGCAGTACGTTCTGGCGGTCGCCCGGACCATCGGCGCCAACCTCGCGCGACCGGCCATCGTCGTCAACAAGTCCACCGTGCCGGTGGGCACTGCGGACCGCGTGCGCGAGGCCATCGACGCCGAGCTGGCCAGGCGGGGCGTGGTGGTCACGTTCGACGTGGTGTCCAACCCCGAGTTCCTGAAGGAGGGAGCGGCGGTGAACGACTGCATGCGTCCCGACCGCATCGTCCTGGGCTCGCGCAGCCAGGCCGCGGTCGAGCGCATGAAACGGCTGTATGCGCCCTTCAACCGCAACCACGAGCGTTTCGTGGTGATGGACGAGCGTTCGGCCGAGCTGACCAAATACGCCGCCAACGCGATGCTGGCGACCAAGATCAGCTTCATGAACGAGATGGCCAACATCGCCGAGCGTGTCGGTGCCGACATCGAGATGGTCCGCCACGGCATCGGCTCCGATCCGCGCATCGGCTACCACTTCATCTACCCGGGCGCCGGCTACGGCGGCTCGTGCTTCCCCAAGGACGTGCAGGCGCTGGGCCGCACCGCGCGCCAGCACGGTTACGACGCGAAGCTGCTGGAGGCGGTGGAGGCGGTCAACCATCGCCAGAAGTCCAAACTGTTCGAGCTGCTGCAGCGGCATTTCCACGGCGCGCTCGCGGGCCGGACCTTCGCGGTCTGGGGCCTGGCCTTCAAGCCCAACACCGACGACATGCGCGAGGCATCGAGCCGCAGGCTGATCGAGCAGTTGCATGGCGCCGGGGCCAGCGTCCGCGCCCACGACCCGGAAGCCATGGACGAGGCCCGCCGCCTCTTCGGCGACCGGGACGACCTGGTGTTCTGCCGCACGCCGGCCGAAGCCCTGCAGGGGGCCGACGCACTGGTCGTGGTGACCGAATGGAAGGCGTTCTGGAACCCCGATTTCGCCGCGCTGGCCGCCACCCTGCGCGAACGCGCGGTGTTCGACGGCCGCAACATCTACGACCCGGCCTCGGTCGAGGCGGCGGGCCTGGCCTATTACGGCATCGGCCGCGGCCGCAGCCTGGGCCGGGACTGAGCCGGAGCCCCGCATGTCCACGCCCGACGATTCCCTGCCGCCCGCCGCCGCCGGTGCCATCGAAGCGCGACTGGCCGAGCTGGAAACCCGCGTCGCCTTCCAGGAGCACTCGCTCGCGGAGATGAGCGACGCCCTCGCCGACGCCCGCTTGGAAACGGCGCGCACCAGCGAAATGCTGCAGCGTGCCCTGGCCGACCTGAAGCAGGTGCGCACCATGCTCTACGCGGATCCCGGCGAAGAACCGCCGCCGCCGCACTATTGAACGAAGGCTTGAACCTGATGAGCAATTCCCTGCGCGACAAACTGCTGGGCCTGGGTTTCAAGGCACCCGAGCCCGAGCCGAAACCGGAGCGTGCGCCCCGCGCCGAGCGTGGCGGCGAGGGCCGCAAGCCGGGCGGCAAGCCGCCCATGCATGGCGGAGAGCGTCGTCCGGGCGGCGAACGCGGAAAAAAAGACGCACGTCCCGGTGCGGACGGAAAGCCCGGTGCGCCCCGTCGCGACGGCAGGCCCGACGCCCGCCGTGCTGATGGCCGTCCGCCTCGCCCAGCCGGCGGCAGGCCGCGACCCTCCACGCCGCGGACCCAGGAGGAGATCGACCTCGCCAAGGCCTACGCCATCCGCGCGCAGCGCGAGAAGGAGGAGCGCATCGAGGCCGAGCGCCTGCGCCAGGAAGAGGCCCGCCTGCGCCGCGAAGCGAAGGCGAAACTGGCGGAGTTCCTCAAGGACAAGTCGCTCAACGACCCCGCGGCCGAGATAGCCCGGCACTTCCCCTACGGTGGCAAGATCAAGCGCATCCACGTGACCGAGACCCAGCTGAAGGCGCTCAACGCTGGCGAGCTGGGCGTGGTGCAGCTCGATGGCCGCTACCTGCTCGTGCCGGCCCCGCTGCTGGCCGAGGTGGAGGCGATCTTCGCGCCGGCGGTCGCGCTGCGCGTGGATCCGGACGCACCGGCGGGCGACGATCCCTATGCCGACCCGAAATACCAGGTGCCGGACGACCTCGTCTGGTAGGCGCCTGCGGCAGGCGGGCGCGCGCGTCCGGGGTTTCCCGGTGGGGAAGCCCTTGCCCCGGCGCGTTCCAGGTCACTCCGGGTCGTAGTCGAGGTTCGACGCCAGCCAGCGCTCCGCCTGCGCCAGGGTGACGCCCTTGCGCCTGGCGTAATCGGCCACCTGTTCCCGCGACAACCTCCCGACCACGAAGTACTGGCTGCCGGGATGCGAGAAGTACAGGCCACTCACCGCCGCGGCCGGGTACATCGCGAAGCTCTCGGTCAGTTTCAGTCCGGTGTGCTTCTCGGCTTCCAGCAGGCGGAAGATCGTCGCCTTCTCGCTGTGTTCGGGACAGGCGGGATATCCGGGGGCCGGGCGGATGCCGCGGTACTGCTCGCGGATCAGCGCCTCGTTGCCCAGCGCCTCGTCCGGCGCGTAACCCCAGAGTCCGGTGCGCACCTTCTGGTGCAGGCGCTCGGCGAAGGCTTCGGCCAGGCGATCGGCCAGGGCCTTCACCATGATCGAGTTGTAATCGTCGTGCCCGGCCTCGAAGCGCGCCACGTGCGGCTCGATGCCCAGCCCTGCGGTGACCGCGAACGCGCCGACCCAATCCTGGCGGCCGCTGTCGCGCGGCGCCACGAAGTCGGCCAGGCAGAAGTTGGCGCGGTCGTCGGGCTTCTCCGCCTGTTGGCGCAGGCAATGCAGCACCGCGTCGCCGCCATCGGCGTGCAGGTGGATGTCGTCTCCCACGGCGTTGGCCCGCCACAGGCCGACCACGGCCTTCGCCGTCAGCCACTTCTCTCGGACGATGCGGTCGAGCATCGTGCGCGCGTCGCGGTAGAGCTCGCGCGCCTGGGCGCCGACGACGGCGTCGTCTAGGATGGCCGGATAGCGGCCGGCCAGTTCCCAGGTCTGGAAGAAGGGCGTCCAGTCGATCACCTCGACCAGGTCGGCCAGCGGGTAGTCATCGAACACGGTGAGGCCCGGCTTGAGCGGGGCAGGGGGCACGTAGTCCGCCCAGCCGCCGTCGAACTTCTTGCGGCGGGCGCGCTCGAGCGGCATCAGCGGCTTGGCGTCGCCCTTGTTGGCGTGGCGGGCGCGGACGTCGGCGTAATCCGCCTCGTTGGCGGCCACGAACGGCGCACGCAGGTCGGCGCTGAGCAGGGACTGGGTGACGCCGACCGCGCGCGAGGCGTCCTTCACCCAGACCACCGGCGAGGCGTAGTGCGGGTCGATCTTCAGCGCAGTGTGCGCACGCGAGGTGGTGGCGCCGCCGATCAGCAGCGGGATGTCGAAGCCCTGCCGCTTCATTTCCCTGGCGACGTGGCTCATCTCCTCCAGCGAGGGCGTGATCAGCCCGGACAGGCCGATGATGTCGGCCTTCTCCTCGCGGGCCCGGTCCAGGATCACCTGCGCCGGCACCATCACGCCCAGGTCCACCACGTCGAAGTTGTTGCAGGCCAGCACCACGCCCACGATGTTCTTGCCGATGTCGTGCACGTCGCCCTTCACCGTGGCCATCAGCACCTTGCCCTTGGGCTTGCCGGCGTCGCCGTTGCGCGCCTTCTCGGCCTCGATGTAGGGGATCAGGATGGCCACGGCCTTCTTCATCACGCGGGCGGACTTCACCACCTGGGGCAGGAACATCTTGCCGGCGCCGAACAGGTCGCCGACCACGTTCATGCCGGCCATCAGCGGGCCCTCGATGACGTCCAGCGGCCGCGCGGCGGCCTGGCGCGCCTCCTCGGTGTCGGCCTCGACGAACTTGTCGATGCCGTGCACCAGGGCGTGCTTGATGCGCTCCTCGACGCTCCAGCCGCGCCAGGCCAGGTCCTCGGCCTTGGCCTCGCCCTTCTTCGACTTGTGCTTGTCGGCCTCGGCCAGCAGGCGTTCGGTGGCGTCGGCGCGGCGGTTGAGCACCACGTCCTCGACACATTCACGCAGCGCCGGCTCGATGTCGTCGTACAGCGCCAGCGCGCCGGCGTTGACGATGCCCATGTCCATGCCTTCGCGGATGGCGTGGTACAGGAACACGGCGTGGATCGCCTCGCGCACGGCGTTGTTGCCGCGGAACGAGAACGAGACGTTCGACACGCCGCCGGACACGTGGCTGAGCGGGAAACGCCGCTTCAGTTCGCGCGTGGCCTCGATGAAGGCCACCGCGTAGCCGTCATGGTCCTCGATGCCGGTGGCGATGGCGAAGATGTTGGGATCGAAGATGATGTCCTCCGGCGGGAAACCCGCCTCCTCGACCAGCAGTTTCCAGGCCCGGGAGCAGATCTCGACCTTGCGTTCGTAGGTCTCCGCCTGGCCGACCTCGTCGAAGGCCATCACCACCACGGCGGCGCCATGGCGGCGCACCTTGGCGGCGTGGTCAAGGAAGGCGGCTTCGCCTTCCTTCATCGAGATCGAGTTGACGATGGCCTTGCCCTGCACGCACTTCAGGCCGGCCTCGATC
>CAMLNT010000136.1 GCA_946481425.1 uncultured Brevundimonas sp. | reverse complement strand
TTGACCCAGTAGGGGGCGATGAAGGCGCGTTCCCACCAGGCGGCGCGGGTGGTGCGGGCTTGTCTTAAGGGGTCGATCTCGGAGTTTTCGACGCAGGCGTGCTCGGCGATATTCCGAAGGCGCGTGACCAGCGGGAACCAGGTCATCAGCGGGAGGAGCCAAAGCGCGAAATACGCCCACCAGACACCGGCCAGGATGGCGGCGGCCAGCAGCAGGCCGTTCACGGCCAGGAATGGGATGGCCGAGCGGGCGGTGACGCGGGCGCCCTCGGGCGTGTCGTCGTCCGGCGCCGCGCGCATGAAGAAGGGCGCGATCCGTTGCTTGAAGAAGGTCTGGCCGGTCAGGTCGCGGATGATCTTGCGGCGCAGCGAGGCGCGGGTGACCGGGAAGGGGGCGGAGAGGACGAGATCGGGATCCTCGGCTTGTTGCGCGTATTTGTGGTGGGTCAGGTGGTAGGGGCGGTAGGCGTCGAGGCTCGCCCCGACCGGCACGGCGCAGAGCCAGTGGCCGACCCAGTCATTGACCTTGAGGTTCGGGTGCAGGCCTGCATGGGCGGCCTCGTGCATCAGGATGGCGAGGCCCAGCTGGCGCGTGCCGACGACCATGATGCTGATCGGGATCAGCCAGGGAATCCAGACGCCCGCCACGACAGCCAGGGCGATCACGGCCCAGCAGTGGGCCACCAGCGCCAGCCCCTTCCACGACGACCGCGCCGACAGGCTCGCCCATTCGTCAGGCGAGAAGAACTGGCCGGGCTTGAGGCGGGCGACGGCGGGCATGAGCCGAGCCTAACCCGCCGAAGACCCTAGGTCAGCCCCACGGTCCCCGCTTCGCTTCAGGCGTGGTCGGCACGCCGGTACCGGTGCGCGGAGCGGGCGCCGGCGGCGTCTCGGCGAGCGGGCGTTTGCGGCCGCCGATCTTGCCCGCCAGCTCCCCCAAGGCCCGGACGCGGTTGGCGGTGTTGGGGTGGGTCGAGAAGAGGTTGTCGGCGCCCTGACCCGATAGCGGGTTGATGATGAAGAGCTGGGCCGAGGCCGGGTTGTGCTCGGCGGTCGGGTTGTGGATGCGTTTGGCCCAGGCCTCGATCTTCTGGAGGGCGGAGGCCAGGGCCTCGGGGTCGCCCGCGATCTCGGCGCCGACGCGGTCGGCTTCGTATTCCCGGCCTCGGCTGATGGCCATCTGGACGAGGGCGGCCGCCATCGGGGCCAGCAGCATCATGGCGATGGTCCCGATCATGCCGCCGGGGCGGTCGCGGTCTCCGCCGAAGAACAGGCCGAAGTTGGCCAGGGCCGAGATGGCGCCGGCGACGGTCGCGGTCACCGTCATGGTCAGGGTGTCGCGGTTCTTCACGTGGGCCAGTTCGTGGGCCATCACGCCCCGGATCTCCTCGCGGGTCAGGGCGCGCAGCAGGCCTTCGGTGGCGCAGACGGCGGCGTTCTCGGGATTGCGGCCGGTGGCGAAGGCGTTGGGCTGTTCGGTCGGGATGATGGCGATCCTGGGCCGAGGCAGGCCGGCGTCGGACGCCATCTGGACGATGTCGGCGACATAGTTGCGGATCAGGGGCTCGGGGTGCGCCTCATCGACCTCGACCGCGCGATACATGCGCAGCACAATCTTGTCGGCGTTCCAGTAGCTGACGAGGTTCATCCCCCCGGCGAAGACCAGGGCGATGAGCATGCCGGTCGTGCCGCCGATCAGGTAGCCGATGCCGACGAACAGGGCGGTCAGGGCCGCCAGAAGCATGAAGGTCTTGAGGTGGTTCATCCCCGCTATGTGGCGAGGACAAACCGGTCTCTCAAGGGCTTACGGCCCGACGTCGTTCGGATCGTCGGAGCCGTCATCGACGGCGCGCGGGAGGCTGATGTCGATGCCGAGCGCCTGGGCCAGGGCGGCGTCCCGCTGATAGACGTCCTCGCGGAAGGCGACGGCGCCCTGGCCGGTAACGAAGGCCGTCCAGTAGAGCAGGCGCACCGAGATTTCCCGGTCGGTCTGGACCCGGGTGGTTTCACGGGAATCGAGCGCCGCATCGAACTCGGCCAGGCGGTCGGGCGCCGGCGACAGCAGCAGCCGCGCGAAGTCGATCGCGTTCTCGACCCGCACGCAGCCGTGCGAGCGGTGGCGATAGGCGTTGCGGAAGACGTGACGGGCCGGGGTGTCGTGCAGGAAGATGGCGTAGCTGTCGCGCAGCTCGAACTTCACATAGCCGAGCGCCGCCGTCGGCCCGGCGCGCTGGACCACACGGCCGTCGGAGGTGACGTACATGTTGTTGGCGCGCAGATAGGCCGCGCCGCGCGGCAGGATTTCGTTGCGGGCGATGCCGGCGGGCACGTTCCACGGCGGATTGGCCACCACCGAGGCGAAGGGCTTCTCCAGGCTCGGGGTCTGGTTCTGCGGCGTGCCGACGACGACCCGGTTGGAGTGAACCGGGCGGCCTTCGTGCCAGTAGACCATGATGGCGGCGGCGGTGTTGACCTCGATCCGCTCGGGGCTGAGCTCACGCTTGAGCCAGCGGCGGCGCTCCAGGTTCAGGGCGATCTGGCGGGCGCGGTCCTCGGCCGAGGCGCCGAGCGCGGACTGGGTGCCCTGGCCGATGATGCCGTCCGAGACCAGGCCGTGGCGAACCTGGAAGCGGCGCACGGCCGTCTGGATGGCCTCGTCATAGAGCGTGGTCGCCGGATCGATCGCCGCCATGTCGGCGCGGCTGAGGTCGCCCTCTGCGTTCAGGCGGCGGATCAGGGCAGGGATGCGAGGGTCCGTGTCACCCGGACGGATCGCGGCGCCGGCGCTGAAGGCCGGCCAGCCGCCGTTCAGCGCGATGTCGCGATAGCGGATGTAGCCCGCCGACAGGTTGGTGTAGCCGATGTCGGTCGGGGCCAGGCCGTTCATCCAGTCGGACAGACGGTTCTGGACCAGGGCCTCGGCCATGGGCGCGCCGAGCGGCGCGCGGTTGGCCTCCATCTCCCAGAGCTCTTCAACGGTGGTCGGATCGACGGTGCCCTCGGACAGGACGCGGGCGTAGCGCAGGGCCGAGGCCGTCAGGCGCATGTCGGCCAGCTGCGGATCGGCGACGGCGCCGACGCTGTCGAGATAGTGGGACGGATCCAGGCCGTGGCGGTCGGCCTGGCCGATCACGCGGCCCAGCGCCGTCACCCGGTCCGGCGTCCAGGCCGGACGCCAGCCGATGGCCTCGTAGAAGGCGCGGATTTCGGGCTGGAGCTCTGCCGGCTGTGAGGCCAGCTGGGCGTTGAAGCTCTGATAGAAGGCGCTGTCCGCGCCTGCAGGCGGCGGGGTCTGGCCGAGCGCAAATCCGCCCGCGAGCGCAACGCCCGAGGCCGAGAAAGTCAATTCACGCCGATTGATGCCCATAGGATGCCGTTCCTTCATCCGCCCCGACCGGACGGCTTAACGGCTCCAACTTAATGGCGTTCCGGACAAACAGAAAGGCGCCGAACCTGACGTTCGGCGCCTTGTGTGTTCTGGATGCAGCGTGGCCGTTCCCGGCCGGCCGCGGCCTACTTCTTGATGAAGCCGGCGAACTTGTTGTTGAAGCGCGAAACGCGGCCGCCGCGGTCCATCAGCTGCTGGTTGCCGCCCGTCCACGCCGGATGCGTCTTGGGGTCGATATCCAGGTTCAGGGTCGCGCCTTCCTTGCCGTAGGTCGAGCGCGTCTGGTAGGTCGTGCCGTCCACCATCACCACGGTGATGAAGTGATAGTCGGGGTGGATGTCCTGCTTCATGGCTCTGGTCCGGCGGGCGCGTCGATGACGCGGCAGAAAATGAAAATCCGCCGGGAGCCGGCGGAGAGGCGGCGTCCTTACAGGATGGCCCGCCGAGAGGCAAGTGCGTATGTCCCAGGCTGATTCCGCTCCCCCCCTGTCGGAGCGCCCTTCCGGCGGCGCAGTGCTGGCCGAACAGATGTCCGAGGCGGCCGGTCGCCGCGAGCGGCGGCGCGACCTGAAGCCGCTCGGCCGGCTCTGGCCGTTCGCGCTGCGGCACAAGGCGGACCTGCTGCTGGCGCTGCTCTTCCTCATCCTGGCCACGGTCGCGTCCCTGGGCCTGACGGCCACCGCGCGGGGAGCGATCGACCACGGGTTCCAGGACGGCGGGGCCGACATCGACCGCTGGTTCCTGTGGCTGGGCCTCAATGCGCTGGGCCTCGCGGCGGTGACGGCCGCCCGGTACTTCTATGTCACCAAGACCGGTGAGCGGATGGTCGCGGACCTGAGGCAGGCGGTCTTCGGCCATGTCCTGACGCTCGATCAGGGGTTCCTGACGGGGATCCGGACCGGAGAGGTGCTGAGCCGGCTGACGACCGACATCCAGATCGTCGACACGCTCCTGACCACCTCGATCTCCTATGCGCTGAGGAACGTCCTGATGATGATCGGGGCGGTGGTCATGCTGGCCTTCGTCAGCCCCAAGCTGACCGGGCTGGTTTTGCTTATCGTGCCGGTTCTGATCGTACCCCTGTTCATCTATGGACGCCGCGTGCGGGCCCTGACGGTCAAGTCGCAGGACCAGTTCGCCCAGGCTGTCGGCTATGCCGGCGAGAGCATCGAGGCGCTGGAGACCGTCCAGGCCTTCGGGCGGGAGAAGACGGCTTCCGGCCGCTTCGACCGCGCGGTCGACGCCGCCTTCGCCGCCTCCCTCAAGCGAATGAGCGCGCGCGCCATCATGACGGCGGCGATCGTCCTGGTGATGTTCGGCGGGGTGACCCTCGTCCTGTGGCTGGGCGCGCGCGATGTCATCGCCGGGAACATGAGCGAGGGCGCCCTGATCCAGTTCGTCCTGCTGGCGGTCTTCGCGGCGGGCGCAGTGGCCGCGCTTGGCGAAAGCTGGGGCGATGTCCAGAAGGCGTCGGGCGCCATGGCCCGGATCGGCGACCTCTTGCAGGCCACGCCGTCGGTTGCGGCGCCGCAGACGCCTGAGGCCCTGCCGTCTCCGGCGCGCGGCGAGGCGGCGCTGGAGGATGTGTCCTTCGCCTATCCGGGCCGGCCGGACCTGCCGGCGCTGAAGGGCTTCTCGCTGACCGTCCGCCCGGGCGAGACCGTCGCCCTGGTCGGGCCGTCGGGCGCTGGCAAGTCGACCGTCTTCAGGTTGCTGCTGCGGTTTTACGACCCGGATTCCGGCACGGTCCGCGTCGATGGCGTGGATGTCCGGCAGGCCGATCCGGCCGAGGTCCGGTCGCGCCTCGCCTGGGTGTCGCAGGAGGCGCCGCTGTTTTCCGGCTCAGGGACCGAGAACGTCCGGTTCGGCCGCGAGGACGCCGACGATGGCGCGATCCGCACCGCGCTGGAAGAGGCGCAGGCGCTGCAGTTTCTGGAGGCCCTGCCGCAAGGGCTGGACGAACCGCTGGGAGAGCGCGGACGGTCCCTGTCCGGCGGCCAGCGTCAGCGTCTGGCGATTGCGCGGGCCCTGGTCCGCCAGGCCCCGATCCTGCTGCTGGACGAGGCGACCTCGGCGCTCGACGCCGAGAACGAGCGGCTGGTCCAGGCCGCGCTCGATCGCGCCATGGACGGCCGCACGACGCTGGTCATCGCCCACCGTCTGGCGACAGTCCAGCGCGCCGACCGGATCGTGGTCATGGACGAGGGTCGCGTCGTCGAGGAAGGCACCCACGCCCAGCTGGTGAAGACCGGCGGGCTCTATGCGCGGCTGGCGGAGCTTCAGTTCCGGGCGGAGTGACTATCCGCCGTCGCTGGCGTCGTCGAAATCACCGCGGAATCCGTCGGCGAGTTCCCTGCGAAGTATCACGCCGCGCGAAGGTGCTTCACGAGCTGCGGCTGGATGTCAGGGGCGCCGACGCAGACGCCTGAGCCGGAGCGTGCGTCCTGGTCTTCGTCGATGCCGGTGGCGACGCCGCCGGCCTCGGTGACCAGCAGGATTCCCGCCGCCACGTCCCAGGGGTTCAGGTTCCGCTCCCAGAAGGCGTCGTAACGGCCCGCGGCCACCCAAGCGAGGTCGAGCGCGGCCGAGCCGAGGCGTCGGATGCCGGCGACCCGCTGGCCGATGGCATGGACTTCCTTGATCGTCTGGCCGTGGCCCGGACGCCCGATAAAGGGCAGGCCCGTGCCGATCAGGCAGTCGGCCAGTTCACGCCGGCCCGAGACGCGGATGCGCGCGTCATTCAGGAAGGCGCCCTTGCCCTTTTCGGCCCAGAACAGCTCGTTGGTGATCGGGTTGAAGGTGACGCCCGCCTGGATCTCGCCTTCGCGCTCCAGCGCGACGGTGATCGCAAAGTGCGGCATGGCGTGAAGGAAGTTGGTCGTGCCGTCGATCGGATCGACGATGAAGGTGTGGCTCTTGTCCGTGCCCTCGACGAGGCCGCGTTCCTCGCCGAGGAAGCCGTACCCCGGGCGGGCCTTCATCAGGACCTCATAGAGGGTCTGCTCGGCCTTCAGGTCAGCCGCCGAGACGAAGTCGCCCGGACCCTTGCGCGACACCTGCAGCGCCGCGACCTCGCCGAAATCGCGCAGCATCGGGCGCGCGGCCTTGCGGACCGCGTCGATCATGACCTGGACGACGGGGGAACCGAGCGGCATCGGATCAGTCCGCGCGGCGGACGTATTCGCCGGTCTCTGTGTCGACGATGATCTTCTCGCCGGCCGACATGTACGGCGGGATCATGATGCGCAGGCCGTTGGAGGCGACCGCCGGCTTGTAGGA